>NZ_JAEKNS010000017.1:0-26159 GCF_016464765.1 Candidatus Aeolococcus gillhamiae
GTGTCGGTGCCCTCGAGGATCTTGCGACGCTCGCCGTAGATGATCTCGCGCTGCTTGTTCATGACGTCGTCGTACTCGACGACGTAGCGGCGAGCGTCGAAGTTGTGACCCTCGACGCGTGACTGCGCCCCCTCGATCTGCCGCGACACCATACGGTTCTCGATGGGCACGTCTTCCTCGATGCGCAGCCGGTCCATGATCCCCTGCATCCGTTCGCCGCCGAACACGCGCATGAGGTCGTCCTCGAAGGAGAGGAAGAAGCGGGTCTCGCCGGGGTCGCCTTGGCGACCGGCACGCCCGCGCAGCTGGTTGTCGATGCGGCGCGACTCGTGGCGCTCAGTGCCGATGATGTACAGACCGCCGGCGGCGGCCACGCCGTCACCGAGCACGATGTCGGTGCCACGACCGGCCATGTTGGTGGCGATGGTCACTGAGCCACGCTGACCGGCGTCGGCGACGATCTGGGCCTCGCTCTCGTGGAACTTGGCGTTGAGCACGCTGTGGGGAATACCGTTCTTCTCCAGCAGGCGTGAGAGTCGCTCGCTCTTCTCGATGCTTGTGGTGCCTACGAGCACGGGCTGGCCGATCTTGTTGCGTTCGGCGATCTCGTCACCGACCGCTTTGAACTTCGCCTCCTCATTCTTGTAGATGAGGTCGGTGCCGTCGTCGCGGATCATCGGCTGGTTGGTGGGGATCGGCACCACCTCGAGCTTGTAGATCTTGTCGAACTCCTCAGACTCGGTGAGCGCCGTCCCGGTCATACCGGACAGCTTGTCGTAGAGGCGGAAGAAGTTCTGGAACGTGATCGTCGCCAGGGTGATGTTCTCCTGCTGGACCTTCACGCCCTCCTTGGCCTCGATGGCCTGGTGCAGACCGTCGGACCAGCGGCGGCCAGGCATGGTGCGCCCGGTGAACTCGTCGACGATGATCACCTCGCCCTCGCGCACGATGTATTCACGGTCGCGCAGGTAGAGTGCGTTCGCCTTCAGCGCCTGGTTGATCTGGTGGGCCTCGGTGACGTGCTCGAGCTCGTACACGTTGGTGATGCCAGTCCACTTCTCGATCTTGGCAACGCCCTCCTCGGTGAGCGCTGCCGACTTCGACTTCTCATCGATCGTGTAGTCGTCCTCGGCGACCAGGCGCGGGATCAGACGCGCATATGTGTAGTACTTCTCGGTGGGCTCGTTGCCCTGCCCGCTGATGATCAGCGGGGTGCGCGCCTCGTCGACAAGGATCGAGTCGACCTCGTCGACGATCGCGTAGTGGAGATGGCGCTGGACGCAGCGGTCGAGCGACTGCGCCATGTTGTCGCGCAGGTAGTCGAAGCCCAGCTCGTTATTGGTTGCGTAGGTGATGTCGGCGGCGTACGCCTCGCGCCGCGTGCACGGGCGCAGGTGCTGCAGCCGCGCGTCCGGATGGGTCTCATCGAGATAGTCGGGATCGTAGATGTAGCCGAAGTCCGGGTTGTCGACGGGACCGGGCACGATCACCGCGACCGACATCCCGAGCGCTGTGTAGACCGGCGCGTTCCAGCCTGCGTCGCGGCGGGCCAGGTAGTCGTTGACCGTGACCAGGTGGGCGCCTCGCCCCTCCAGCGCGTTGAGGTACAGCGCCAGCGTCGCCACCAACGTCTTGCCCTCGCCCGTGCGCATCTCGGCGATCTTTCCCTGGTGGAGCACAATGCCCCCGATCAGCTGCACGTCGTAATGGCGCATGCCCAGCGTCCGCCGGGCCGCCTCGCGAACCACCGCGAAAGCCTCGGGGAGGAGGTCATCGAGCCCGCGGCGCCGCTCGCCGGCGCGCTCGGCGGCCTCCTTGCGGGCGTATTCCGCCTCGACGTCCTCCTCGTCGTCGCCCGTGAGCCCCTGGGTGAAGGTCTGACCGAACGTGAGGTCCGGTCCGGCCACGCCGAGGCGAGCGCGGAACTCCTCGGTCTTGGCGCGCAGCTCGGCGTCGCTCAGCGCCTGCATCTCGGGCTCGAGCGCGTTGGTCCGGTCGACGGCGCCGCGATGGCGCTTGATCTCGCGGTTGATCGGGTCGCCGAGAATCTTGGTGAGCACGGGCATCAGGAGTTCAATTCTCGCAGGCCATCGGCGCGCGAGCGCGTCGGCTACAGCACCGCAGCAAGAACCGCGACCTCGACGTGGGCGGCTCCGGCGTCGAGAAGCGCGCTCTTGGCGGCGTTCGACGTCGCCCCAGTGGTGAGCACGTCGTCGACCACCCACAGGCGCTTCCCGTCGACGTCCGCGTTCGCGGCGAACGCGCCCGCGACGCTGCCCTGGCGCGCCGCGCGGTCCAGCGTGCTCTGCGGGGGCGTCTCCCTCGCCCGCTCCAACAGGTCGGCGATCGGGAGGCGGTGGAAGTCGGCGAAGGCCGCGGCCACCACCCTCGCCTGGTTGTAACCCCGTTCGGCGAGGCGGCGCCCGGAGAGCGGCACAGGGACGACCAGGGCGCCGACCGGCGGCGTGAGCCGGGAGGCGCCGAGCCAGGACAGGGCGCGGAGGGCGGTGCGGCAGTCGCGGAACTTGCCGTGGTGGAGGATCAGGCGCACCTCGTCGTCGTACACGAAGGCGGCGCGAGCGCCGGCGATGAGCGGGGTTGGGAACGCCTCCAGGAAGGCGGTGCACGCCTCGCAGAGCACGTGGCCGGCGTCTCCGCAACCGGCGCAGCGAGCCGGTGCCAGGCAATCGAGGACCGCGGTGCACCCCCGGGACAGCCACTCATACATTTCTGTGTAAGTATGCGGCCTGTTGGCCAGCGCCCCCTGGGTGCGCGCACAATGCGGAAGCCATGCAGCGGGAGTTGCTCAATGAACGGACGATGTGGTTCCCCCGCACCCGACACATACGGGTGCGCCGCTGGTGGCGGACCATGCGGCACCTTGCGGGCGCCGTGCGCCGATCGCGCCTGCGTCGTGTCTCCACGCTCCGGATGAACGGCCCGGGTGATGATCCCGGGGCAGCAGGCGCGGGATGGCCGGCACCGATTATCCCGGCGCCGCCATCCCTCTTGGCGGCGGCCGCTGTTGGCCTCCCCTCCGATCCGGCTGTTCCGCCGGACGCGCGCTTCAACCGACGGCGCCCGAGCTCGCGTTAAGTCGTCCAGCCGGCCGGTCGCCTCGCTCACCTGACGCTGACTGTCGCCATAGGCGGTTGACGGACGCTGCCATCCACGATAACCTGATCATATGGTCAAGTCTATCGGTCAGGCTTCAGCTACGGCCAAGCCGCTCGGTCGCCAGCGGCGACCAGGGAGACCCATGGCGGCGCACGCGATCCTGGCATCCGCATCGCCACCCGCCGTGCGCGCACGGCGCCACCGCCCCAACGAAGCCGGTGATCGCATGCGCACGCGCATCGTCGACGCGGCTCTCCAGGCCCTGAGAAGGGACGGGTACGCCGGGGTTTCGGTCCGCGCCATCGCGGCCACCGGCGCATTCAGCCCCGCGCTCGTCTTCTATCACTTCGGCAGCGTCGACGCTCTGCTGCTGGCCGTCCTCGACCAGATCAGCGGCGAGCAGCTGGCCCGCTACCAGGCGCGCTTGGGCGACGTCTCGTCGTTGGCGGCGTTGGCTGCGGCGATGGAGGAGCTGTACGGCGAAGACCTGGAGCTCGGTCAGCTCACCGCCGTGCAGGAGATCGTCGGCGCGATGGCATTCGACCCTGCCCTCGGGCCGGAGATCGTCAGTCGCATGCAACCGTGGATGACGTTTGCAGAAGCGCTTGCGCAACGGATCGTGGCCGGCTCTCCGCTCGCCGGTAGGCTCGACCCCGGCGTCATCGGTTCCGCGGTGATCGCCCTCTACATGGGCCTCGAGATCGTCGCCCGGATGCGGGGCGGCGACACCAGCGGGTCGAAGGCGCTGGTGGCGACGCTCACCGAAACCGCTCCCTGGATCGACGGGTTGCTCGGCAAAGGAGTGGCCGCCTCACGTCGACGCAGCACGAAGCGACTGGTGCTCGAATGATGCTCCTGCTTCCCCTTCTCGTCGCGCTCATCGTCCTCCTGGTGCTGCGAGCGAGAAACCGGCGCAACACGCCGGCAGGCGCGCATCAGGCGCCCGTCATCGTGTACGTCGCCGGCAGCATCCTCGCAGGAGGCGCTGCCGCGTTCATCAGCCTCGAGGCGTACTACGGGATCATCGTTGCCGGAGCGACCGGCGTCCTTCTCTTTCAGCGATCTCAGGGGCAACGCTGGTTCTCGCTCGGCGGATTCCTCGTCGGCTTTGGAGCGTGCGCCGCGGGTTTCCTGAGCGCGGCCCTCACCAACCGCGACCCCGCTGTCACGTATGACCCATCCACGATCCCACTCTTCTGGGTGGGTGTTGTTGTCGCCGTGGGTGGGATGGCGACGATCGTTCTGGCCGCTACTCGGCCCCTGCGCAGCAGGATCGGCTAGCGGACACTCCCTGCACGCCACGCCCAGATCAGGACCTGGGAAAGTACATTGAAGCGGAGGTGACGCGACAACGTATCCACGGCGTCAACGACGGATGACGACCGTGTCCCTGGTGCGGGGGATCCGGTGATCGACGCGGTCACTCCGGGACTCGCCGTTCTCGGCGTGCGTCCCTTCACGCGTCGGCGTGCGCGCCACGTTCGCGCCGGCAACGCCCGCCTGGTGGCCATCTCCGGCGCCGCCATCCTCGGGCTCTTGCCGATCCCCTACGCCACCGCCCTCGTCCTCGACACGCTCTGGCGGGTTCACTACTTCAGCTCGCTGCTGCTCATCCCTTTGATCATCGTCACGCTGGCCGGCACGGGCTGGCGCGCGCTCAGGTACTACCGCCGCGACAAGGGCTATCGCGCGGACGGGTCGCCGCACCCGACGCCGCGGTTCACCGCGACGGTTGATGTCCCGACTGCCGTCAGGCGCGGCGGGCACGGGAGCGGCGCCGCCCCTCGTGCATCGCCTGCACGCGGCCTGATGGGATCGCCCTCCCCTCTTCGACGAGCGCGGGCGGCAACGGCTGCGCGGGGGGCATGTTCGCCACCCAGGGGTCGCGTTTCCCGAGGAGCGGCAGCGCGGTGTGCACAGTGAAGTCGCCCGGCGCCACACGGTCGAGCTCATCCCAGCCCACAGGAAAGGACACGGGTGTCCCGGCCCGCAGTCGCGGGCTGTATGCGGCCACCACGGTGGCGGCGCCGACGCGGGTTGCATCGACGAAGACGCGGCCGCCGCGGTCCTCCTTCATGAAGGCCGTGGTGGCCAGGCTCGGGTCGAGGCGCTCGGCACGCGCCGCGATCGCTCGTGTCGCTGCCGCCGCTTCCTCGACCGGCGCACCCCCGGCGATCGGCACGAAGACGTGCACGCCCTTCGCACCGCTGGTCTTGGCCGCTCCCTCGAAGGCGGCGTCGGCGAGCGCCTGGCGAACCAGGTACGCAGCCCGAACCGCCATCGGGAACGAATCGGCGTCCGGCGGGTCCAGGTCCAGCACCAGGTGCGTCACGCGGTCGGGAGTCGCGGCCGTGGTGAGGGCGGGGTGGTACTCGACGGCACGCTGGTTGGCGAACCAGAGCAGGGCGCGGCGGTCGTTGCACAGTGCGTACGTGACCTCCCGCTTCGAGGATTCCGCCCACGAGCTGACCCGCTCGATCCACTCGGGGGCATAGGTCGGAAGGTTCTTCTGCATGAACGCCTCCTGCCCGCGGTGCACCCGGATCACAGAAAGGGCCCGGTCACGCAGCACAGGAAGAAGACGACCGGCCACACCATCGAGGTAGTCGACGAGGTCACGCTTGGTGGCCTTCGCGCCCTCAAACAGAGGGTCGTCGAGGTTGGTGAGCCGAACGCCCTCTCGCTCATCGCCCCCTGCGCTAGGTGCTCTTGCCATGACCCTCCTGGCGATCATCGCGGACTGGCCACCCACCGCACCATCGAGCGTGTATACCCGTGGCTGACATGGACCTCCTCCACGAGCGCCTGCGCAGCCAGCACCTGCTCGGGTCCCCGCCTGCCACCCCCGCCGACGTCGTGCGCCACCTCGTGGCGGTCCAATCCCAGGACTACCCCGCCTCCAGGTGGGCCGTCGCCCAGCGCACCCCCAACCTCGCCGGCGCCCATGTCGACGACGCGCTTAGCAATGGATCCATCCTGCGCACCCACGTGCTGCGGCCGACCTGGCACCTCGTCACCCCCGAGGACATCCGCTGGATGCTTCTCCTCACGGCACCACGCGTGAAAGCGCTGATGGCCTACGGCTACCGCAGGTCCGGCGTCGATGCCGCCATGCTCGCCAAGAGCAACCGCGTTGTCGCCGCGGCCCTGCGCCGGGGTCCCCTCACCCGTATCGAGCTGGGCGACGCGCTTCGACACGAGGGCATCGAGCCGCGCTTCGACAACCGGCTTGCTCACCTGATGATCGGCGCCGAGCTCGACGCCATCGTCTGCAGCGGGCCGCTGCTCGGCAAGCAGCACACCTACGCGCTGCTCGACGAGGTGGTGCCACCGGCTCCGGCCAAGGACCGCGCGACCGCGCTGGCCGTGCTCGCCGGGCGCTACTTCACCAGCCACGGGCCCGCCACCATCAAGGACTTCGCGTGGTGGTCGGGCCTGTCCATCGCTGACGCGACGAGCGGTGCCAACACCGCACAGCCACAGACGGAATGTACCGAGGTGGCCGGCCGCACCTACTGGTTCGCGCCCACCGCAGAGCGGGCAGGTGGGGCCGCCCCGACTGCGCATCTCCTCCCCGACTTCGACGAGTACACCGTGGCGTATGCGGACCGCACGCATCTCATCGATGCCGCCGACCTCCACCACATGCCCAGCCGCATGGACGTGATCTCCAACAACGTCCTCGTCGTCAACGGTCGCGTGGTCGGCAGCTGGAAGCGCGCCATCGAGCAGGGCACGCTACGAGTCACGGTCACACCATTCCAGGAGCTGACCAAGCGCGCGCGCGCCGCCATCGCCACCGCAGCCGCGCGCTACGCAGCGTTCCTCCAGCTTCCACTCCTGCTGGAGGTTCAGCCCCCACCCTGACGAAGCGACGCCATGTCGATGACGAAACGGTAGCGCACGTCGCTGCGCATGGTCCGCTCGTACGCCTCGTTGATGTCCTGGATGCGAATCGCCTCGATGTCCGAGGCGATGCCGTGCTCGGCGCAGAAGTCGAGCATCTCCTGGATCTCGCGGATCCCGCCGATCACCGAGCCGGCAAGACGGCGGCGCTTGTTGATGAGCGCTCCCGGCTCCAGCGTGGACGCATCGGGGAGCCCCACGATCACCATGGTGCCGTCACGGCGGAGCAGCCGCAGGTACGCGTTGTAGTCGTGCGTTGCCGACACGGTGTCGAGAATGAAGTCAAAGCGGCCAGCGTTCTTGTCGAAAACGTCGTCGTCAGCTGTGGCCTCGAAGTCGTCCGCGCCAAGCCGCAGAGCGTCCTCCTTCTTGCCCGGAGAATGGCTGAGCACGGTGACCCCCGCGCCCATTGCCTTGAGGAACTTCACGCCCATGTGGCCGAGGCCGCCGAGGCCCAGCACCGCCGCCTCGCGGGCCTGGTCGCCTCCGAAGTGGCGGATCGGCGAGTACGTGGTGATCCCAGCGCACAGCAGCGGCGCCGCACCGTCGAGCGGGATGCCGTCGGGGATGCTCAGCACGTAGTTCTCGTCGACGACGATGCGTTCCGAGTAGCCACCGTACGCCGGGGTTTGGCCGTCGCGTTCGAGCCCGTTGTAGGTGACCGTCATCCCCTCGACGCAGTACTGCTCCTCCCCCGCCAGGCAGGGCTCGCACTTACGGCAGGAGTCGACGAACACGCCAACGCCGACGGTCTGCCCGACCCCCCACCGGCTCACGTCCGCGCCCACGCTCGCCACCGTCCCCACGATCTCGTGCCCGGGCACCATCGGGAAGATCGATTCTCCCCACTCATCGCGCGCCTGGTGGATGTCGCTGTGGCACACACCGCAGTGGAGGATGTCGATGACCACGTCGTGCGGACGCGGGTCGCGACGTTCGAAGTCGAAGGGGCCGAGCGGCGTCGTCGGGTCGGTCGCAGCGTAGCCGCGGGTGGGAATCATCGGCCCATCCTACGGACCAGACACCGCGGTCCGACTCGGTCAGGCTGCTGCCGGCCCCGTCTCCACCATGCGCACCAGCACGCCCGCGGCGATCCCGGAGCGCGCGGCAGTTCCGGCAGGCAGCTCGATGGCTGCCTTGGCGCCGCGCACCAGGCTGCTCGGCCGCCACGGCCGGATCGAATCGAGCACGCGCACCACCCGGCCGTCGCCGTCGACGAACACCACGTCGAGCGCGAAGCGCATGAAGAACATGTGGATCGAATTGCACGGCCTGATCGCCAGGCCGTGGCCGGCGGGCAGCTCGCTGCGGAACATGAGGCCCATGAAGCGCGACCAGAGGGTGTTGGCCACCTCGACGTGCTCCGCGACGATCGTTCCGGTCTCTGTCTCCAGTCGGTACAGCTGTGCCATCGGCACGATGGTACGGGCGATCCGGGTGCGCAGACGACGAACTGAGCACCCTCCGGTACAGTGGTTGCGATGAGCAACCAAGAGGTCGAGATCCATGTCGACCCCCTGTGTCCGTGGTGCTGGCTGACAGCGCTGTGGCTGTTCGAGGTCGAACGGGTGCGCCCGATCATCATCACCACCAAGCTGTTCTCGCTCGCCGAGATCAACCGCGCCCATGCTGAGGCAGAGCACGCTGCGGCGCTCAAGGCCGGCGAGGACGCCCTACGGGTCATGGTCGCCGCCCGCCGCGCCGGCGGCGAGAAGGCGGTACGGGCCACCTACGTCGCCCTCGGCGAGGCCAACCACGAGCGGTCCGAGAACCTCGGCGCCATCGATGTCCTCCGGGCGGCGGTCAGCTCTGCCGGCCTCGAGGCGAGCGTCGCCGAGGAGGCCGTCGCCGACCCGAGCACGCTGGACGAACTCCTTGCCGAGCATGGCGCCGCGGTCGAGCGCGGAGCCTTCGGCGTGCCCACGCTCAGCATCGACGGCGGCCCCGCCTTCTTCGGCCCCATCGTCGACACCAGGATCACCGGCGAGGAGGCCGGCGAGCTCTGGGACAAGGTGGCGCCCGTGCTCGTCGAGCCGCGCCTCTTCGAGCTCAAGCGCACCCGCACCGGTAAAGCCGAGGTGGGCCGCCATCGCGAGAGGATTGCGGCCGTCCACTGACCCGATCGCTGCAAAGGGTTCGATGGCGCGGCGGGGGGGATAATCGGACCATGACCCAGCCGGCCGTGTCGATCACGCTGTCGCGAGTCCGGCTCGCCATCGCCGGTGTTGCCGTCATCGCGGTCGCCGAGATCGCCGGCGGGCTGGCCTCGGGCTCACTCGCGCTGCTCAGCGACGCCGGCCACCTGGTCACCGACTCGGCGACCCTCGGGCTCACCTGGTATGCGGTCTCGCGCAGCCGCCGTCCCGCCGGCGCCAGGCACACCTTCGGGCATCACCGCGGCGGCATCGTCGTCGCCGCCCTCAACGGGGCGGTGCTCGTGGTGATCGCGGCGGTCATCGCCGCCGGCGCCATCACCCGCCTCCAGCATCCCGCTGCCGTGGCGGCGGTGCCCGTTCTCGTGATCGGCGCGCTCGCTCTCGCCGGCAACCTGGCTATCGCCGTGCTCCTGCGTGGCGCCGGTGGCGGGCTCGGCGTGCAGAGCGCCGCGCTCCACGTCATCGCCGACGTGCTCACTGACGCGGCGGTCGTGGTCGGGGCGCTGGCGCTGCTCCTTCTGGGCTGGACGCGTGCCGACGCCGCTGTCTCCCTGCTCATAGCCGCGCTGGTCTTCGTCGGTGCCCTGGGACTGCTGCGCGAGGCGCTGCATATCCTCAACGAGGGGACGCCGCGCGACCTCAACCCGGAGGCGGTGCGAACCCGGATCGCCTCCCTGCCCGGCATCGACGGCGTGCACGACCTCCACATCTGGTCACTCGACCGCGAGCATCGGGCCCTCTCAGCCCACGTCATCGTCGGCGATCGTTCACTCGGCGAGGTCACCGCCATGATGCGCTCGGTCGAGCTCGTCCTCTGCGAGGAGTTCGGCATCGAGCACGTCACTGTGCAGCCCGAGTGCCCGTCGTGTTCTGCGGAGGCTCCGCTCTACTGCAACATCGAGGGACACCACGAGCTCGTCCACGAGGCGGCGCGCGGGGCCCGGTAGCTTCAGTCAGGCGCTGGGAAGCCGGCGCGCACCTCGGTGCCCTCGCCCACCACGCTGCGCACCTCGAGGTGGCCATCCTCGATCTCGGCTCGCTGCCGCATTGTCAGCAGCCCGAGCCCCGTGCTGCGCCCCAGCCGCGCCTCGGTGGCGGGGACGTCGAAGCCCTCGCCGTCGTCGAGCACCACCACCGCCGCCCGCTGCGGCTGGAACAGCAGGGCCACCTCGATGGTGCTCGCATGACCGTGGGCGAGCGCGTTGGCGAGAGCCTCCTGGACGATCCGGAAGAGGGCCACCTCGACGCCCGCGCGCAGGCGGCGGGGCGCGCCGAGCACAACGATCGCGGCGCTCACGGTCGCATCGAGATCGCCGACGAGCCGCCGCAATGACGCCACCAGCCCTTCGTCGCTGAGGTCGTCCGGGTGCAGCCGGAACACCACCCGCTGGAGCTGGCGCAGCGCTTCGTCGGTGGAGCGACGGCAGCTGGCCGCGCCGGCAACGGCCGCGGCTGGGTCGCGCGACACCGCGTGGCCGATCAACTCGGTGTGTAGCGCGGCATCGGCGAGGAGCTGCATTGGGCCCTCGAAGATGTCCTGGGCCATGCTGTCGTGGTCCTTGTCGATGAGGTGGAAGAGCTGGCGCACCGCCTGGTTGGCAGCGGCGCCGGGCCCGTCGATCGAGGCCCCCTCGAAGGTGGCGATCCCCGCCAGCGATTTCTTCAGCTTGGCGAGGATGGCGCGCTGCGCGCGGAGCTCGTCGATGCGCCCGCGCAAGCAGACAATGCGCTCGTCGACCGCGGCCAGCTCGGTGCGCAGATCGAGGCCCTCCTCGAGCCGCTGGCGATACTGCCCGCCGCTTCCCCGGGTGAGGCGCTGGACAATGGCCTGGTGGTTGGCGTCATACGGCTTGAGCCGGGTGCGCACCTCGTCGCGCTCGGCGCCGGCCGCGGAGTGAGCGGCCTCGAGGCGTTCGATGAGGTCGTCAATGTCCGTGGCCCGCCCGTCCACACCGTAGCGCAGCCCCACCAGCGGCGACCTCGCCACCCGCACGTCGAGGGTGAATGGTGGCGCCGAGAGCTCAGCTGTCACGATCAACCTTCCTGAACTGATTGCAGCGATGGGCCGACGTCAGTCTACGCCGCCGGCACGCCGCTCGCCACAGAGCACCCGAGGAGCGCCGGCTAGCCGAGGCCGTGCGGTGCGGTGCGGCCCCGGCTGCCATCAGCTGGCGGACGAGAACGTCGTTCCCGCACCGCCGACACCGACCGGGCCGTCCCCGTCCCGCCGAAGTTCCAGTAGAAGTCGAGCGAGTTGCCGGGACCCTGCACGGCGACGGCCGGGTTCTGGCCATCTGTCGCCTTGGAAGCGATGGCGGGCACCGAGAACGCGGTGCCCGCTCCCCCGAGGCCCAGCGGGCCATTCCAGTCGTTTGCCCTGCCATTAGAAGAACAGCGAGTTCGACGGGCCGATCGCGGCCGCGGCGGTCACGGACAGTAGAAATGCTTTTGCGTCGACCGCTTCAGCGGCGCATGAAGCGCAGCCGGATGAGGTCGAGCAAGACCATCCCGGAGTCGCGCAGGGCGCTCACCCGGGAGTCTTCGCGATGGCTCCAGCGCACCGGCACCTCGGCGATCTCCCAGCCCCTGCGGCGGGCACGCAACAGTGCCTCGGCATCGAAGCCGAAGCCCTTGGTGCGCAGCGGCTCGAAGCAGGCCACCGCGGCTTCGGCGGTGAACACCTTGAACCCGCATTGGGTGTCGTGCAGGCCGGGCAGCACGATCAACTGAACGAGCCGGTTGTAGGTGCGGCCCATCATCTCCCGCCTCCCCGGCTGGTGCACGTCGATGGTGGCGCCGGGCACCGCGCGCGAGGCGATGGCCACCTGGCAGGCACCGCTGAGGCGGACGCGCAGGCGGGGCAGTTCCTCGATGGGCGTGCTCAGGTCGGCATCGGTGAAGAGGCGGTGCTCACCGCGTGCCGCAAGCATGCCCGCACGCACGGCCGCGCCCTTGCCCTGGTTGCGCTCCAGCGCCACCAACGAGAGCTGCGCCCAGCTCTCGGTCGCGGCGCGCACATACTCGACGGTGCTGTCGATGCTGCCGTCGTCCGCGACGATCACCTCGTACGCCTCAGCGGCGGTGTCGAGGTACTCGCGGATGCGCTCCAGAGTGGCCGGGATGCGCTCCCGCTCGTTATACGCCGGGATCACGACGCTGATCACCGCCGCGCCTCACGGCGTTCCAGGAACCAGAACCGGGGCAGCGCCAGTTGGCGGCGCCAGCGACTCGGCTCATGGGCGAGCCGCCACAGCCATTCCAGCCCGGCCTGGCGCACGAGCGCGGGCGCGCGCCTGGCCGTCCCCGCGAGGTAGTCGAGGGTGCCGCCAACCCCGATGCCGACGTGCCCGTGCATGCCCTCGAGGTGATCGCGCAGGAAGCGCTCCTGGCGGCCCGCGCCGTATGCCGCCGCCACCACTGCCGGCTCGGTGGCGCCCACCCGCGCGGCGGTGGCAGCGGTGGGATCGCCGCCGTCGGCGACCACGTCCAGCCCGGGGTGGCGGCGGCGGAGCACCTCGGCAGCGCGCTCGGCAACGCCCGGGCCGGCGCCGACCAAGGCGACACGATGACCGAGCGACCGCGCGTGCGGAAGGTACGCCTCGAGCAGGTCGGCACCTCCGACGCGCTCCGCCCTGCGGAAGCCGCGGCGGCGCAGCGCGCGGACCAGGCCGACCCCGTCGGGGACGATCAAGGCAGCCGACTCCAGGAGCGCCCCAAAGCTCGGTTCACGCCGCGCTCGCATGAGGATCTCCGGGTTGAGGGTGACCACCAGCGCCGGCTGCCCGCCCGCCGACGCCAGCAGCTCAAGCAGCCGCTCCACCGCAGTGCCCATGTCCACGACGTCGACCGGGCAGCCGAGCACGCGCGTGCGCGTGGTGAGAGGCATTGCGGCAATCTAGCAGGAGATCGGCGCCCTCCCCGCTGCCGTGTCGCAGCCGAGACAATCAGGCCTGTGACACGCCTTCTGCTCGCCCACGGCGCCTCCGGTGACGCCACCTCGATGCGCGCCCACGTCACCGGCCTGCGCAAGCGCGGGATCGACGCCACCGCCGTTGACCTACCCCGCGGCCGTGCCGAACGCGCGCTGCCGGTGTACGCCGGCCTCCTGGCCGAGGTCGGCGCGCCCGCTGTCATCGGCGGCCACTCGTACGGAGGACGGGTGGCCAGCATGCTGGCAGCGTCCGACGAGGCGGGGATGGTCGCCGGGCTGGTGCTGCTCAGCTACCCCCTCCACCGCCCGGGCCACGCCGAGGAGCAGCGCACCGAGCACTGGCCACAGATCGCCTGCCCGGTGCTTCTGTCAGCGGGACGTCGGATCCCTTCGCCCGCGAGGAGCTGATGCGCCACGCGGTGCATCGTCTGCCCGACGCGCGCCTGGTGATGTACCAGCGAGTGGGGCACGGCCTGGCACCGGTGCTCCACGACGCTCTCGACCAGGTGGCCGCCTTCGTGAAGGAACTGAGCGACTAGCGCTTCGTGTACTGAGGCGCCTTGCGGGCCCGCTTGAGCCCGTACTTCTTGCGTTCCTTCTCGCGCGGATCGCGAGTCAGCAAGCCGGCCTTCTTCAGCGCCGGGCGCAGCTCCGCGTCCGCTGAGACGAGTGCGCGCGCGATGCCGTGGCAGATCGCTCCCGCCTGGCCGGCGACGCCGCCGCCCTCCACCTTGATGCTGGCCACGAAGCGTCCGAGGTTGTCAGTGACGCGCAGCGGCTGGGTGACCACGGTCTCGAGGTCGCGGCGGCCGAAGTACTCGCTCGGCGAGCGGCCGTTGATGACCAGGAGGCCGTCACCGGGGACGAGGCGCACCCGCGCGACCGCGCTCTTGCGCCGCCCGGTGCCGTAGTAGTAGTGCTCGCTAGTTGCTGGCAAGCTTGATCTCTCCGAGTTCGCCGAAGCTGATCGGCTTGGGCTGCTGCGCGGCGTGCTGGTGCTCAGGCCCGGGGTACACGCGCAGCCGCTTGAGCATCTCCGCGCCGAGCGTGTTGTGCTGGAGCATGCCGCGCACCGCGTGGATGATCGGGTACGTCGGGTCGCGCTCCATCTGCTCGTCGTAGGTGCGCTCGTGGCGACCGCTAGGGTATCCCGAGTAGCGGTCGTACGTCTTGAGCGTGCGCTTGCGGCCGGTGACCACGATGTCGCGCGCGTTGATCACCACCACGTGCTCGCCGGTGTTGAGGTGGGGGGTGAACTGCGGGCGGTGTTTGCCGCGCAGGATGCGCGCGATGTTGACCGCCAGGCGCCCCAGTGTCTGGCCGCGCGCGTCCACCAGGTACCACGTGTCGGTCAGCGTGCCCGGCTTGGCGGTGTACGTCCGCTGCGAGGTCTGGGTCATGTGTTGGTCTCCGCCGCCGGCGCCGCCGGGTAGGTCACGCTCCACTGGTGCAGCCCGCGGGCCGGAGCAACGGTGACCGTGGCGCGATCCGTGGGCCCGTCGAGCATGGCGGCGACGTCCTCCACGCTCATCCGGCCGCGGCCCACCGCGACCAGCGCACCGGCGACGGCGCGCATCATGCCGTACAGGAATGCGTCGGCGCTCACCTCGATGACGTGCGCCGGGATCTCGTCGGCCACCGGCGCGGTGACGCGGCGGACCTCGGCGCGCTCGACGGTGCGCACCGTGCTCCCACCCTCGCGCGGCGACCGCCCGAACGCGGCGAAATCATGGCGGCCAACGAGCAGCGCGCAGGCGGCGCGCATCGCGGCGGCGTCGAGGTCGCCGCTCACCTGCCACGCATGGCGGCGCAGCAACGGAGCGCGCTCGCGGCGCGACACCACCACGTACCGGTAGGTCCGGTTGAGCGCGTCGTAGCGGGCATTGAAATCGTCACGTGCCGGCTCCGCGTGGCGCACCGCAACGTCGCCGGGTAGTACCGCGTTGAGCGCGCTCGACAGGCGCTCCGCCTCCCACTCGCGCACCAACGGCACGCCGACAACCTGGCCGTGCGAGTGCGCGCCGGCGTCGGTGCGACCGGCGGCGCTCAGCCGGGGCGACTCGCCGGTGACCTGGCGTAAAGCCTCGCGGAGCACCCCCTCGACGGTGCGCACCGACGGTTGGGCCTGCCAGCCGTGAAAGTCGCTGCCATCGTATTCGAGCACGAGCCGGAGCATTGTCACCGCCTCAGTCGACCAGCTCGATGATCGCCAGCGGGGCGGCGTCACCGGGGCGCGGGCCGACGTGGATGATCCGCGTGTAGCCGCCGGGACGATCCTTGAAGCGCGGCACCAGCGTGGTGAAGAGGCGCGCGCTCACCTCGCGGTCGGTGACGTACAGGGCCACCTGGCGCCGCGCGTGCAGGTCGTCCGGCTTGGCGGTGGTGATCACCCGCTCCACCCAGCGGCGCAGCTCCTTGGCGCGCGCCTCTGTCGTCTGGATCCGCCCGTGGCGCAGCAACGAGGTGACCTGGTTGCGGGTCATCGCCTGGCGATGCGCGGCGGTGCGGCCGAACTTCCGTCCGGCGCGGCGGTGACGCACTGGGTCTCTCTCCTACCGGCCGCCGGGCTGGAAGAGGGTCTCGAGCTCCTCGGGGGTGACCATCTGCCGCTCCACCAGCTTCTCGCGGATCTCGTCGAGCGATTTCTGGCCGAAGTTGCGCAGGGTGAGCAGGTCCTCCTGGCGCATCGCCACGAGCTGGCCCACCTTGGTCACGTCGTTGGCCTTGAGGCAGTTGAGCGCGCGCACGCTGAGCTCGAGGTCCTCGATAGGGGTATCGGCGAGCCGGCTGGGCAGGTCGTTGCCGCGCTTCTGGCTCTGCGGGGGCACCGCCAGGTTGTCGCCGAAGCGCACGAAGAGGTCGAGGTGCTGCGTGAACAGAGCGGCGGCCTGGCTCACCGCGTCGACGGGGCTCAGCGTGCTGTCCGTCCAGACCTCGACCACGAGCTTGTCCCACTCGGTCTCCTGGCCGACGCGGGTCTTCTCGATGGTGAAGTTGGCGCGACGCACCGGGGTGAAGATGGCGTCGATGGGGATGACCCCGATCGGCTGGCCCTCGCGCTTGTTCCGCTCGGCGGTGACGTAACCCTTGCCGCGCTCCACGGTGAGGTCCATGCGCAGGTGCGACTTGGGGCCGTCGAGCGTGCAGATGTGCACGTCGGGATTGCGGATCTCGACGTCGCTGCTGGTCTGGATGTCACCGGCGGTGACCTCCTTGGGACCGCGCACGTCGAGCGTGATCCGCACCGGCTCGTCGCTGTGCGAGACCACGTTGATCTCCTTGATGTTGAGGAGGATCTCGGTGACGTCCTCCTTGATGTTGGGGATCGCGGAGAACTCGTGGGCGACGCCGTCGATCGACACCGACGTGATGGCGGCGCCGTTGAGCGACGAGAGCAGGACGCGACGGAGCGAGTTGCCGAGCGTGGTTCCGAAACCGGGCTCGAGCGGCTCGATCTCGAACTTGCCGTAATCGGTGCTGCTTTCGACTTCGCGGACGGCGGGGGCGGCGATCGTGTCAACCATAGGGAGCGGAATGCCTCACAGGGTGCTGGCGTCGCCGGTCAGCGCCGCCAATGGGTTACCAGAATCGGGGATTTCAAGGACCAGGGTTCCACTCGTCATCGCGAGTAAAACTCCACGACCAGCTGCTCATCGATGGTCTGCTCCATTTCGTGGCGCTCGGGAAGGCGCACCACGGTGCCGCGCAGCGCTCCCGAATCCAGGGTCAGCCAGTCGGGAACGGTGCGGCCAGCGAGCAGCTCGCGGGCGTTGACGATGGGAGGCAGCTTGCGGCTGCGCTCACGCACCTCGACGACGTCGCCGGGACGAACCTGGGCCGAGGCCACGTTGATGGTGCGGCCGTTGAGCTGGAAGTGGCGGTGTGAGACGAGCTGGCGCGCTTCGCGGCGCGACGCGGCCAGGCCGAGCCGGTAGACGACGTTGTCGATGCGCCGCTCGAGCTGCTGGAGCAGCACGGTGCCGGTCACCCCGGTGCTCCGGTCGGCGCGGTCGAAGTAGGTGCGGAACTGGGCCTCGAGCACGCCGTACTGACGGCGGGCGCGCTGCTTGGCGCGCAGCTGGATGCCGTAGTCACTGGTCTTGCGGCGGCGCGCCAGGCCGTGCTGGCCGGGAAGCAACGCGTTGCGCTTGTCGAAGGTGCAGTTGGTCAGGCACTTGTTGCCCTTGAGGAAGAGCTTGGTGCCCTCGCGGCGGCAGAGGCGGCAGACGGGTCCTGCCTGATTGGCCATGCTGTAGTCCTAGACCCGGCGCCGCTTGGGAGGGCGGCAGCCGTTGTGCGGGATTGGGGTGACGTCGGTGATGGCGGTGACCTCGAGCCCGGACGCCTGCAGGCTGCGGATGGCGGCCTCGCGGCCCGCCCCCGGTCCCTTGACGAAGATCTCGATGCTCTTGAGGCCGTGCTCCATGGCCCGCCGCGCGGTGCTCTCGGCTGTGATCTGGGCGGCGAACGGCGTGCTCTTGCGCGAGCCCTTGAAGCCCTGGCCGCCGGCCGAGCCCCAGGCGAGCACGTTGCCCGATGGATCGGTGAGGCTGACGATGGTGTTGTTGAAAGTGGCCAGCACGTGGGCGTGCCCGACGGCCACGTTCTTGCGCTCGCGGCGCCGGGTGCGGACGACCTTCTTCTTCTTGGCCATCTCTACTTCTTCTTGCGCCGCACGCCGACGGTCTTCTTGGGTCCGCGCCGAGTCCGCGCGTTGGTGCGGGTGCGCTGGCCGCGCACCGGCAGGCCGCGGCGGTGGCGCAGGCCGCGATAGGTGCCGATCTCCATGAGCCGCTTGATGTTGAGCGCGATCTGCCGGCGCAGGTCACCCTCGACCCGGCCCTGGAGTTGCTTGGCGATCAGGTCGCGCAGCTTGCCCACCTGGGCGTCGGTGAGATCGCGGGTGCGGATGTCGGGCGACACCTGGGCAAGCGTCAGCAGGCGCCGGGCCGTGGTCGGTCCGATGCCGAAGATGTAGGTGAGCGCGACCTCGATCCGCTTCTCACGCGGGATGTCGACGCCGGCGATGCGTGCCACTTCTCTCGTCTACCCCTGTCGCTGCTTGTGCTTTGGATTGGCGTCACAGATGACCCGGACAGCCCCGTGCCGTTTGATGACCTTGCAGTGGTCACACATCTTCTTGACCGAGGCCCTGACCTTCATCGCTGCTCCGCTGTCCTTTCGTCTGTCGTGGGTCTGTCGTTGCCGTGGCTATGCAAGCCGTTGGAGGATGCGTCCCCGACCGGGGTCGGCGGCGCTGAGCTCAACCTGGACCCTGTCTCCCGGGAGGATGCGCACCGCCTGGAGGCGCGCCTTGCCGGCCGGATGGCAGAGAACCCTGTGGCCGTCGTCCAGCTCGACCCGGTAGAGCGAGTCCGGAAGGGGCTCTATGACCCTCCCGATCAGGGGCTCAGCCACGCCGCTGGGGGAGGCGTGCGGAATCGGGCTGAACGGCAGCCGCAACCGACGAGTATACGGAATGGCCTGTTGGCACGGCAAATCAGCCGACCACCGCGTGGCTGGGCCGCAGGGTCAGCACCTCCGGCCCATCCTCAGTGACCGCGACGGTGTGCTCGAAGTAGCAAGAAAGCTTGCCGTCCACGGTCACCACGGTCCAGCCGTCGCGCAGAACGCGGACCTGGGGGCCGCCGACGTTGACCATCGGCTCGATGGCGAGCACATAGCCGGGCTTGATCACGTTGCCGGTGCCGGGCTGGCCGTGGTTGGGCACCTGCGGAGGCTCGTGCATATTGCGGCCGATGCCGTGGCCGACGTACTCGCGAACCAGCGCGTAGCCCTCCGCCTCGGCGTAGGTCTGCACGGCGTGGCCGATGTCGCCGATGGTATTACCGGGGCGGGCGGCGGCAATCCCGCGCTCCAGCGACTCCCGGGTCACCTCGATGAGCCGGGACACCTCCGGGCTGGCCTCTCCGCAGGCCACCGAGAGCCCGCTGTCGGCCCACCACCCGTCGAGGATCAGGCCGCAGTCGAGCGACACCAGGTCACCGTCCTCGATCACGCGCGGACCGGGGATCCCATGGACCACCTCGTCATTGACCGAGACGCAGAGCGAGTTGGGGTAGTCCTGGTAGCCGAGGAACCCGGGGATGCAGCCGTGGTCGCGGATGAAGGTGTCCGCCTCGCGATCGAGGTCGAGCGTGGTGATGCCCGGGCGCACCTCATCGGCGAGGTGGGCGAGGCACTCCCCGAGGATCTTCCCTGAGACGCGCATCTTCTCGATCTCCTCGGGTCGCTTGAGGCGGAAGGCCTCCACGCGGTTGGCCACCTCAGGCCACCCCGCGCGCGGGCAGCTGGCCACCGAAGATGGTGAGGATCGACTCGGTGACCGTGTCGATGGGCGCGTTGCCGTTGACGTACTCGATCCGCGTGCCACGGTCCTCGTAGTAGCCGATCACCGGCGCCGACTTCTCCTCGTACTCGCGCCTCCGCTGGACGTACGCCTCGGGGGTGTCGTCGGCGCGGTGGTCGATCTCGGAGCGGCGCTCGATGCGCTTCTTCAACTCCTCCTCGGGGACGTCGAAGAAGAGCACCACTCCGATCTCACGCCCGGTGCGCTCGAGCATCTCGTCCAGCTCGTGGGCCTGTGGCACCGTGCGCGGGAAGCCGTCGAGGAGCACGCCGTGCTGGGCGTCGGGCTGGCCCAGCCGGTGCTCGATGATGCGCACCATCAGGTCATCGGAGATCAGCCCGCCGCTCTTCATGATCGGCTCCGCCTCGCGGCCGACCTCGGAGCCGGCGCCAACCTCGTCGCGGAGCATCTGCCCGGTGCTGACGTGGGGCAGCCCGAAGCGCTTGCTGATGACCTGGGCCTGCGTGCCCTTGCCGCTGCCGGGAGGGCCAAAGAGGATGGTGATCACCTGATGAAGCCCTTGTACTGGCGCATCAGCAGCTGCGTCTCGATCTGCTTCATGGTGTCGAGCGCCACGCCGACCACGATGAGTATCGCCGTGCCCCCCAGGTACAGGCTGGTCGGATCAGCTCGCGTCGCGAACGCGGTGAACAACGGCAGGATGACCGTGATGATCGCCAGGAAGAGGGCGCCCGCCAGCGTGATGCGACCCATCACGCGGCCCAGGTACTCCGCGGTACTTCGGCCAGGGCGGATGCCGGGGATGAACGTCGATTGTTTCTTGAGGTTGTCGGCGACGTCGTTGGGGTCGAAGACGACCGCGGTGTAGAAGTACGTGAAGCCGAGGATGAGTAGGAAGTACAGCCCGTTGTAGAGCACGTTGATGTACCACTTGGGCCCGTTCGGTTGCCAGTTGGCGGTGATCCACGCCGACGCGCTGCCGAGGAAGCCGCCGGCGCTGGCGAACAGGTTGGCAAAGATGGTCGGGAAGAACATGATCGACAACGCGAAGATGATCGGGATCACACCGGCGGTGTTGATGCGCAGCGGCAGGAAGTTGCGCCGTCCCTGGGAGGCCGCCCCGGTGCGCGGATTGAGCACCCGCTGGGCAGACTGCACAGGCACTTTTCGCTGCGCCTGCTGCACGCCGATGATCCCCGCGGTTACCACCAAAGCGATGACCGCGACACCGATGATCTGGATGACGTGGGTGCCGCCGGTAGTGCTGTAGTCGCCAATCGACGGGATCAAGCGGGCGATGATGCCGGTGAAGATGATCAGCGACACTCCGTTGCCAACGCCGTACTCGGTGATCAACTCCCCGAGCCACATGGCGATGATCGTGCCCGCCACCAGCGTCAGCACGATGCCAATCTCCTGGGTGGTGGTGGCGTTGGGGATGATCGCCTGGGGGACGCCGTTGATGGTCACCGCGTTGGGGTTGGTGAACAGCGCCAGGAAGCCCCAGCCCTGCAGAGCGGCGAGCGGCACGGTGAGCCAGCGCGTGTACCGCGTGATCTTCTTGCGGCCCTGCTCGCCCTCTTTGCTGAGCTCCTTGAGCCGGACCGAGACAACGGTCATCAGCTGCATGATGATGGTGGCGTTGATGTAGGGATTCAGTCCCTCGGCGACGATGGTGAAGCGCTGCAGCCCACCGCCACCGACGAGGTTGAAGAGCCCCAGCAGCGAGTTGCTGCTGAACAGTGCCTGCAGCGCCTTGGGGTCCGCACCCGGGATCGACACGTTGGCGAGGACGCGGAACGCGAGCACCAGTCCGATGGTGATCACCAGCTTCCGGCGAAGCTCGGGGATGCGCATGGCCTGACCAAGCGCCTGCAGCAGGTTCACGCCTGCGGCTCCTCCTGCGCGCCACTCGCGGTGTCCTCTGCAGAGTCATCGGCCGCGGCCGCGTTGCGCGCCTTGCGGCGCGAGGCGGCGTTGTCCTGCTTGGACTCCGACTTCTCCGCGCGTGGCGGCTTGGGCTCCTCGAGAAGGTCGACGCGTCCCCCCGCCGCTTCGACGGCGGTGCGCGCCGCAGCCGACGCGCGGTGCACGCGCACGTGAACCGCCACCTTGACCCGCCCGGCGGCGAGCAGCTTCACCGGCGCGTCGGCCCCGGTGACCAGGCCGGCGGCGGCGAGGGCGGCACCATCGACGATGGCGTCGCGGTCGAAGCGGTTCAGCTTGCTGAGGTTGACCACCTGGTACTCACGCCGGAAGCGGTTGTGGAAGCCGCGCAGCTTGGGCAGCCGCATCGACTGTTTCATCTGGCCGCCCTCGAAGCCCTTGGGGACGCTGTTGCTCTCGCGCGATCCCTGGCCCTTCTGGCCGCGTCCGGAGGTCTTGCCCCGGCCCGCGGAGATGCCGCGGCCGACCCGGGTACGCTTTCTGCGGCTGCCGGGTGCGGGATGCAGCTCGTGCAGCCTCATGACTCCGCCTCCGCTGTGGCGCGCACTAGAACCGCCATCCCCTCGGGGGTGTCGGCGGGGATGCCCTCGACGCTGACCAGGTGACGCACCTTGTGCACCATGCCACGGATCGACGAGGTGTTCTGGTGCTCGACGGTGTGGTTCAGCTTGCGCAGCCCGAGAGCCGCCAGCGTCGCTTTCTGGTCCTTGGCGTAGCCGATCTTGCTCTTGCGGTAGGTAACCCGCAACGTGCTCATGCGCTCACCACCTCGGGTGTGTGCGCACCCTCGCCGAGCATTTCGGCAGCGCGTTTGCGGCCCACCATCCGCTCAGGATCGAGCCCGCGCGCCGCGGCGACGTCGCGGAGCGTGCGCATGCTCGCCAGCGCCGCGATCGTGGCGCGCACCACGTTGATGGGGTTGTCGGTGCCGAGCGACTTGGTGAGGATGTCGTGGATGCCGGCTGCCTCGACCACGGCGCGCATCGAGCTGCCACTGATGACGCCGGTCCCCGGCACCGCCGGCTTGAGCAGCACCTTGGCCGCGCCGAGCTTGTAGTGCACCTCGTGCGGGATGGTGGTGCCCACCATCGGCACGGTGATCATGTGCTTCTTGGCGTCGTCGACACCCTTGCGGATGGCGTCCGGCACCTCGCCGGCCTTGCCCAGCCCGGCGCCGACGCGGCCGGCGCCATCGCCCACCACCACCAACGCGCTGAACGAGAAACGGCGTCCGCCTTTGACCACCTTGGCCACGCGGTTCAGGGAGACGATCTTCTCCTGCAGGTCGCTGGCGCGATCGTCGCGCCGATCCATGCGCATGGCCATGCCTAGAACTCCAGTCCCGCTTCGCGGGCAGCGTCGGCGAGGGCCTTGACCCTACCGTGATAAAGGTAACCGCCGCGGTCGAAGACGACCGCGCTGACGCCCTGGCCGCGGGCGCGCTCGGCGATCACCCGGCCGACCACCGCGGCGCCGCTCGTGGTCGCGTTGCCCTTGCCGCCCAGCTCCTTGCGGATGTCGGCGTCGTGCGTTGAGGCGGCGGCGAGGGTGTGCCCGGCGGAGTCGTCGATGAGCTGGACGGTGATGTGGTTGAGGCTGCGGAACACCGCCAGCCGCGGGCGTGCCGGGGCGCCATGCACGCTCTTCCGCACCCGGCGGTGGCGCCGATCGCGGGCGGCGCGACGATCGAACTTGGTGTGCATGGCTACTTGCCCTTCCCGGCCTTGCCGGACTTGCCGGCCTTGCGCCGGACCACCTCGCCCCTGTACATCACGCCCTTGCCCTTGTACGGCTCGGGCTTGCGGAAGGAGCGGATCTTGGCGGCCACCTGGCCAACGATCTCCTTGTTGGTGCCGCTCACGGTAATCTGCGTCGGCGCCGGCACGTCGATGGTGACGCCGTCGGGCGGCGTGTAGCGGATCGGGTGCGAATAGCCGAGGCTGAGCACCAGGTCACTGCCCTGCTTGGCGGCGCGGAAGCCGACGCCGACCAGGTCGAGTTGGCGCGTGAAGCCCTGGCTGACGCCCTCGACCATGTTGGCCACCAGCGTGCGGGTCAGCCCGTGCAAGGAGCGATGCGTGGTGGTCTCGGTGGGACGGCGCACGCTGATCACCCCGCCGTTGACCTCGATGATCATCGACGGCGGCAGGCTGCGCTCCAGCGTTCCGCGCGAACCGGTCACGGTGATGTGGCTGCCGGCCAGCGTCACCTCGACGCCGCCCGGGACGGTGATGGGCATCTTTCCAATTCGAGACATGGCGATTACCAGACGTACGCCACCACCTCGCCACCGAGGCCGGCGCGCTGCGCCGCCTGGCCGGTCATGAGACCGTGCGAGGTGGAGATGATGGCGATGCCGAGGCCACCGAGGACGCGGGGGATCTCGCTCTTGCGGGCGTAGACGCGCAGCCCGGGGCGGCTAATCCGGCGCAGGCCGGAGAGTGCGCGGCCCCGCGGGGTGCGCGGCTTCAAGGTGATCGTGAGCAGCTGCTGCGGCGCCTCGCCCTCGACCTCGAAGCTGTCGACAAAGCCTTCGGCGGTCAACACCTTGGCGATCTCCACCTTCATCTTCGAGGCAGGGATGGCCACGGTGTGATGGTTGGCCGCGTTGGCATTGCGGATGCGGGTGAGCATGTCGGCGATGGTGTCACTCATCATGGCCGTCTACCAGCTGCTCTTCTTGACGCCGGGGATCTGCCCCTGCGAGGCCATGCCCCGAAAGCAGATGCGGCACATTCCGTACTTGCGCATGAACGCGCGCGGGCGCCCGCAGACGCCGCAGCGGTTGTGCTGCTGGACTCCGAACTTCGCCGGACGGAGGGCCTTGGCGATCAACGACTTCTTGGCCACTGGTTACCTCTCCACGCCGTATCCGGAGGTGTCCCCGGACGCACGCGGCATTGCGATCACTATTGCTGTCCCGGCTTGCGGAAGGGCATCCCGCAGGCCGCCAGGAGGGCGCGGCCCTCGTCGTCTGTCTGTGCTGTGGTGACGATGCAGACCTCGAGCCCGCGCAGCTTGTCGATCTTGTCGAAGTCGATCTCCGGGAAGACAAGCTGCTCGCGCAGCCCCAGCGTGTAGTTGCCGTGCCCGTCGAACGCCTTGGGATCGATGCCACGGAAGTCGCGGATGCGCGGCAGGGTCACGCTGAGGAGCTTGTCGAGGAACTCCCACATGCGCCGGCCGCGGAGTGTCACCTTGACCCCAATGGGCATGCCCTCGCGCAGCTTGAACGCGGCCACGGACTTCCTGGCGCGGATCACGATCGGCGCCTGGCCGGTGATGGTCTTGAGGTCGTTGGTCGCGGCGTCGATGGCGCGGCCGTTCTGGATAGCCTCGCCAAGGCCGATGTTGATGACGATCTTCTCGACGCGCGGCACCTGCATGGCGTTGCGGTAGCGGAAGTCGCGCACCAGCGCCGGGACGACCTCGTCCTGGTAGCGCTGGCGGAGGCGGGGCTGGTCGGCGACGGCGGTGGCCATCAGGCTTCGTTCCTCACATAGATCTCGTCGCACTTCTTGCAGACGATCGGCAGCGTGCCGTCGGGCTGGAGGACGCGCGAGATGCGCGTCGGCTTGTCGCAGCGGTTGCAGACCAAGAGCACGTTGCCGTAGGCGATCGGCGCGTTGAAGTCGATGATGCCGCCCTGGATGTTGCCGGCCACACCGGACTTGGTGTGCCGCTTCAGGCGGTTGATCCCTTCGACGACGACGCGCTGGGTGGACGGGATGGTGCGCACCACGGTGCCGCGCTTGCCCTTGTCCTTGCCGGCGATGACCTCGACGGTGTCGCCGGCGCGGATGTCGAGCAGGCGCGCACGGCCCTTGGCCCAGCCTCGATGGCGCAGGCCGATGCGCGTGCGACGCTCGGTCTTCGCGCTCATCTCAGAGCACCTCCGGGGCGAGGCTGACGATCTTCATGAAGTTGCGCTCGCGCAGCTCGCGGGCCACCGGCCCGAAGATGCGCGTCCCGCGGGGGCTGTTGTTGGGCTGGATCAGCACGGCGGCGTTCTCGTCGAAGCGGATGTTGCTGCCGTCGGGGCGGTGGTACTCCTTGACGGTGCGCACCACCACGGCACGCACCACGTCGCCCTTCTTGACCTGCGCGTTGGGCTGGGCGACCTTGACCGTGCCGATGATCACGTCACCGACCGAGGCGTACTTGCGGTAGCTGCCTCCGAGCACACGGATGCAGAGCAGCTCACGGGCGCCGCTGTTGTCCGCGACCTTGAGGACGGACTCCTGCTGGATCACTTACTTGGCCTTTTCGAGAACGGTGGCGATGCGCCACCGCTTCTCCTTGGAGAGTGGACGAGTCTCGGTGATGCGCACGCGGTCACCAACGCCGCTCTCGTTGGTCTCGTCGTGCACCTTGAAACGGCGGTTGATGCGCACCACCTTGTGGTAGAGGGCGTGCGGCTTCTGCTCCTGGACGAGCACGATGCGCGTCTTCTCCATCTTGTCGCTGACCACCACACCCTCACGCACCTTGCGGCGCGCCCGGACTGCGGCTGTCTGTGGCTGCGTGCTCATCCCTTGTCCTCGTCGGCGTCGGCCGTTGCTTCTGCGCTCTCGTTCTCGGTGCTCGCTGCGGCGGCCTTGCGTGAACGCCGCTTGGCGGGGGCTGCCGGCTCGACGCGTTCCACGTCGATGTCGCTGATCACCTCTTCCACCGGCGCATCGGCCACCGCGACATCAGCCGGCGCAGCATCCGTTGCGGCAGCCGCCGCACTCGCCCCACGCCCGCGGCGCGCGCGCGGCGGCGCGACCGT
>NZ_JAEKNS010000101.1:0-11571 GCF_016464765.1 Candidatus Aeolococcus gillhamiae
CAGCCAACAGTCCATGGCCCGCCTACTCACTCCTGAGGGGCCGCCGTTGCTCACCAACCCGCTCACGGGAGGCATCGCCGCCTAGTTCACCGACGTTGTGAGAACTCCAGCGAATTCACACCACTCCAGGGGACTTGACCCAGGGCCAGAAGGCTCACCCCGGATTTACACCACACTAAGGGACACAATTTGTCCCAGACAAATGTGACATCCGGCGGACGACTTGTGAGCGTCAGGGGGCCATGGTGCGGCGTACAGCGACCCTACAAACCTCGGCTCGGGCCGCCATGGTGCCGAGCGAGGAGCCTCCGGTGCGTCGTCCTACCGCCCTCCTGTGCGGTTGCGCCGATTCGGGATCAACGTGGAGCGCCGTAGGATCTGTTTGGCTCCCCATGGGATCAGCATGGATCCCCATGGAAGTTGGGGGTAAGTAGTCGTGTTGAGGCTCTGTTGGCCGCCTCTCGAATACAAACTAAGCGCGCTACCTTGCCAAGGTAAGGGTCGCCGGTTCGAGCCCGGTCTCCCGCTCCAGCGGCTGATCCGAATACGAAATCGCGACGCTGCGGTCGGTGTGGACCACGTTGGTCTTGCCGAGAGTAGGGTTCTAGAAATTCCTAGGTCCACTACCTGGGCAAAGTGTGCTTACGGCCCGCGCGCGGCGGGCTCAACCGCCAGGTCCGGCGGGATGCACTCGCCTGCGCGAGCCCTGACATTGATCCCCATGTACTACAGAACCGCAGATTCGGCGCCGATCGGACATTAGAAGGCGAACTGGCGTAGCCACAGACCCGCCGGAGCCGTCCTCCGGCAACTGCGCCTCCCAGCTATGGGCTTGGAGCCCGAAACGGTCACGCCCAAGTCCCGCCACATGGCTGTGTACGCGGGCTACGAACACTGTCCGTCAAAGCGGGGCACGCCCAGTCTGGTGTGTGGTCGCTCTGGCTCGCTTCGCCAACAACGCGGAGAGCTCCGCCGACGACAAGCGAACGGGCATCTAACCCCCAAGCGGCACATGGCTATCGCGGGGTAGAGATCGCGGAGCGTAGTCCTGCCCTTAGCATCTCCCGCCAAACAGGTCGTCGATGATCGCCTGTGCGGTCGCCGGAGCTCGACCCTCGAGAATGGGCGCCTCGTCGGAGAAGGGCATAGTGAATCGAGAAACGGGCAGCAAGCATGCTCGCGCTCAGCGAGATCAGCGATGGCCGAGGCCTCCTCCGCAAGTGCAACCCTGCAGGCGCCACTGTCAGGACGCGGATCTCACTGCTCCAGGCCAGCCCGGTGCGTTGCTTTGGTCGACGACCACGCGCAGTTCTCGGCGAGCAGCGCGCAGCGCATCCCTCACCTCATGCTGGGTCTCGCCATCGGCGAAGATGAAGCCCAGGTATCGGTCACCGTCGGGGAGCGGCCGGACCCGGTCACCAACCGGAATGGTGATGGAGATGCCTGTGATACCGGGGACGTCGCGCGCAGCCGCCCTCCCCTCCACGGCGCGCAACACGCCACGTGTCTCCACCGGAACCATCAGCACCCCGGTGGGTCGCGCGATGCGCGATGCTGCAACGCGCCGGCCAAGCGCATTGGCCAACACCATCTCCTCGAGGCTGGCACCGTCGAGGTATCGCAGCGCCCGCGAGCACAGGCCGCCGATCGATCGCCCGTGGCGCTCGGCAGCATATCGATGACATGGCGTTGCGCGGTCTCGTCCTCAGCCCTGGCCAATGACCAAGCACGCGCATCCACACTGCTACGGAGCTGTGGTCACTGCCTGCCAACGAGCGCCGCTGTCGGCACTCGTGTAGACCACGGCGTGGTCGCCGTCCAACGCTGCGGAGAACCACGTATGCGCGGCATCCGGCGCCACGGCCACCGCGCTGATGTTGGGGGGCGAGTTGGGAAGTGTCCGCCAACTCACCCCGCCGTCGACGCTCTCGCCCAAGCCGTTACCTGCGAGCAATAGATGTTTCGCGTTGGTTGGATCGCGTGACAGCCACATGGCCGCTACACCCGGACTGAGCACCGACCAGCTGGCACCCCCGTCCTCAGAGTGCACGATGCCAGCCATCATGTCCGCCGCAATGAGCTCTCGGCCGCCCGGGCTGACGAGGATGGGGCCCATTAGAGACAGATTGCTTCCTCCAACCATGTTCCAGGTGCGGCCAAAATCCGTCGACGTGAAGATGCCGCGTCCGACGAGGTACGCGACGAGGTGAGTGGGCGCTGCGGGATCGAGTCCGACCGCGTGAACGTCTGTCGCCGGGAGAGCGCCAGTTTCGTCGGTCCACTGTGTGCCGCCGTCAATCGACGTGCGCAAACCGCCGTGGCCTGCGACGACTTGGGTGCGGCCGTCGGGCGCCATAGACCAGCTCATCGCATCGGCGTTCTGGAGAGCCGTGACCTGCTGAAAGCTTCGCCCGCCATCGTGACTGACCGCCGCAGACTGATGGCCGCCGACGAAGACCTCCCGGGGATCGGACGGATTGACCACCAGCGAATGAAGGTCGCCCCCGACGTAGGCCCCGCTCGCGCTTGCCGAATTGGCCGTGTTCGATGCGCCACGGGAATTCGCCGCAACGAGGAGGATCACGACGAGGAGTCCTCCGCCGAGCGCCGCGCCCGCCCATGCCCAGCCGGACACTCGGCGAGGTGGCGCCGGCCGCTGGGACGGCGACCGTCTCGCTCCCTTCCTACCTGGCTGCGGCCGTCGAGGCGCCGTCTTCTGAGCCACGCTGAGGTCTCCGGTGAACAAGTACGATGGTGCGATAGTAGCAACTTCGCCGAGACGCGCCCCACCACATCCTGCTGACAAGGGAGTGCATTGGAGGTTCGCGGATGATGTACGGCTGGGGCAACGGCGGTTGGGGCGTTGGGATGTGGATCGTGATGGCCGTCGTGATGGCGGTGTTCTGGGCGATCGTTGTCGTCGCCGTCGTGGTGCTCGTTCGGCACTTCGGCCATAGCCATGCTGCACCGACTCCAGTGGACATCGATGCAGAAGCGATCCTCCGTGCTCGCCTCGCTCGAGGAGAGATCGACGAGGACGAGTTCCAAAGGAAGCTGGCGGTCCTCCGCGAGCCCAAGTGACGATTCGATGCGGTCTCGATCCTCGTGTCTGCCTGGCTCTCCGTTGATACTATCCACGGTTAGTAACCATGACCGTACCGGTCCGCGAACAGAGGATTGATGTGCGAAGCGAGCGCGCTCGGGCCCGCGACCTGCTCGGCCCGTTGGAGGCCCGGATCATGGAGGCCGCCTGGACCGGACACCTGCCCGATCCGTTCGTGGTCCGCGATGTCCACATCCTTCTCCCCGATCTCGCCTACACCACGGTCATGACCACCGTGGCGCGCCTGGCTACCAAGGGCATCCTGAGCGTCAATCGCTCTCACGCGGCACGAGCGCACCGCTACCGCGTGGCCGAGGCGCCGGGCGAGCTGATCGAGCGACTGAGTCGCGCGGAAGCCGGCCAGGCCGTCGCCCGCTTCGGGGACGCTGCGCTCGCCGCCTTCGCCGCCGAGCTGGACCGCCTCAACCCCGCCCAGCGCGAACGCCTGCGTCGGTTGGCCGAACGGTGAGACGGTTGCGCGGCCCGATGCTCGTGGCCATGGCCGGCCTTCTCCCTCTCTGCTTTCTGAGCGCGGCGGGGATGTGCCCGGGCTGGCGCTGTGGCGAGTCGAGTTCGTCGATGGCCGGATGGACTGTTGCCCGCTCGGTGCCCCTGGGCCTCGGCGTGCTCCTGACCAGCGTCGTCATCCGCGCGGCCTGGCTGGCCTGGCGAGCACGGCGCATCGAGGCGCAGCTCAGGTCGGGGCCGATGCCAGGGGTGCGCACCGCGAGTGCACGCCGCCGTGTCGGCGGCCGAGCACAGCTCACCGATGTCGAGCACATCGCGGTCTGCACCGGTGTCCGTCGCCCTCGCGTTTACGTGAGCCTGGACGTGGTCGAATCACTCGATGACGAGGAACTGTCCGCGGTGCTGCTCCACGAACGGCGGCACGCGGTGCGCCGGGACCCGCTCCGCCGCCTGCTGCGGAACTCCCTTGCCGACGTGCTCTGGTTCGCACCCGCCGTGGGATGGTGGGCGGAACGGCGAATCGGCCGTGACGAGGTGGCCGCTGACGCGCACGCGGTGGAGAAAGTAGGCGCTCGGCCCGTTGCCGCAGCACTGCTCAAGCTCGAGCCGAGCCCTGGCGCCAGGTTCGCCGGCGCCGCGTACGGCGACGCAGCCACGGCGCGGGTCGGCCGCCTGCTGGGTGATCCCGACCAGGCGGGACGGTTGCCGACGCGACTGCTGCTGCGCACCGTGCTCGGGGCCGGGGTAACCGTCGTTTTGATGGTCTGCCTCGCCAGCCTCACCGGCTGAGGTGGCTGACGCTCTCGATCCCGTTCGACGTACGTACGGTCGCTTGGCTGCCAGCTATGACCGCCGCGCAAGTCGCTGGGATCGTGTCCTGGGACTCGACGCCGGCCGCCGCTGGGTCTGCGAACGCGCCCATGGCGATGTCCTGGAGCTCGGCGTGGGGACCGGGCTGAGCCTCCCCCACTACCCGCCGGAGGTCCGGCTCACCTGCATCGACGCCACCTCGGAAATGCTCGCGGTCGCGCAGCAACGAGCCACTGAGCTCGGCGTGATCGCAGATTTCCGGGTCGGCGACGCTCAGGCGCTGGACGTCGACAGCGCCAGCGTCGACACGGTCATCTTCACGCTCTCGCTCTGCACCATCCCCATGCCCGCACGTGCGATCGGTGAAGCGTGGCGAGTCCTGCGTCCGGATGGGCGGTTGCTGCTCATCGAGCACGTGCGCAGTCCCAATGCCGTGATCCGGACGGGCCAACGACTGCTCGACCCCTTGTTTCGCAGGCTCGAGGCGGACAATCTGTTCCGCGAACCGCTGGAGCATGTTCGCCGCCTGGGTTTCCGGGTCGAGGAGCTGGAGCGCTCGGCTTGTGGGATCGTGGAGCGGCTGCGCGCCACCAAGCCGTAGCTAACGCCACGGCGGCCCTGTTCAGCACTTCGGAGGACGCTGAGCGGGAAGGAGCGGATCGAGCGCGCTGATCAGCGACGGCTTGTCGAGGCCGCCGAGGCGCCGGCTGACGATGTGGCCCGAGGAGTCGGCGATCACCGTGGTTGGTGGCGCCGGCACATCGTAGGTCGCGGCCACGTCGGCGCTGGGGTCGGGAATGCTGGGATAGGGCACACCAAACTCCTGGATGTACGCCCGCCCATTGGCGTCATCGTCGCGCAGGTCGACACCAATGAAGACGACGCCGGCGGGCATGTAGCAGCGCGCGATCGCGTCGAGGTCGGGCTGCTGCTTGCGGCACGGGCCACACCACGACGCCCAGAAATCGACGACGACGGGGTGGCCTCGATGTGCAACGAGATCGAAGGAACCGTCCTGCAACGTCGACCCCGAGAGCGGCGGCAGGGTCTGCAGCGACGACCCGCCCAGGTCGGTTCGGGTGGCGATGTCCTGCTGCAATCCGCAGCCGGCGAGTAGCGCGGCAATGACGCCCGCCGCCAGCAACTGCTGGCGCATCAGCCGGGCACCGGGGCATCGATGGTCAGCGGTGCGTCGTAGTCGTGGAAGGTCTGGTCCATGAAGTGACCCTGGGCGCGCATGGCGACTCGGTGGACCAACCCGGTGGCGTCGATCCAGAGGCGAAACCACACCGGAGTTCCCGGGCTGCTGGCAAACAGCGCAACGATGGTGGTCCGGGTCCCGTCGACCATCTCCGACCCGATCGCGCGCTCGCCGAGGTAGGGATGGAACGCGTCCCAGATGAAGGACGGTTCAGGGATGACCAGGCTGCCCGCCTCCAGCACCCAGGGGGCGCCGACCGACTGGCGGTCGTAGCGCTTCGAGCCAATTGCGATGGTTGCGGCCCCGTTGTTCTCCGTCCAGGCCGACCGATCGGGCGCGATCGCGGTGTAGTCGCTGGTCACTGTGGTGGCGCTGCCCCCGGTGAGTGTCTCGTGCATCGTGTAGCTGTGCAGCGCACGCATCCGGGACAGCGCGGTCTGCACCAGCGAGCTCGCGTCGGTCGTGGGGAGCGACGGGATCTGAAACTGCGCGGTGCCCCCGGCGGCACCGCCGACGAGCACAGTGAGGCGCTCGTCGCCGACAAGTCGGACGGAGGCCTGACGGCAGGTGTCGCCACAGCCCTGCAATGCGATCGCCGACTGGTCGACGGCGACCCGCACGTCGAGAGCTGCAGCCGCGGCGGCGCCGTCCCACGGCAGTAGGTACAGGGTGAGTTGGTTGAGTCCGGGTTGCGCGGGAGTGACGGTGAGCCCTACGAGAACCTCGCCGGCGTGCTCGGCAAGCGTCAGCTGCGTTCCGTGCGGCAAGCCGGCGTTCGCCCCGGGCTGGCCACTGCCGGACGCCAGCGCCCGCGATGGCACCGGGAAGGAGGCGAGCAACGCCGCCGCCGCGACCACCGCGAGCGCGACGCCGCCCTCGACTCGCAGCCGCGGACGGCGCAGCCGCCAGGCCAGCAGCGAGAGCGGGATCATCAGCAGCACGCACCCCGCCTTGACGAGCAGAACACGGCCGTAGGCGCTGCCCGTCAGCGCTCCCAGGGTGCCGACGTTGCCGATCCCCTGGAGGATGCCGAAGGCAATGGTGAGCGTGAAGGTGGCCAGAGCCCAGGGGGTGAAGCGGGCGAGGAGGGCGACACCGCCCCGTCGCCAGCCGTCCGGTGGTCGGAGTGTTGCCATGGCCATGATGCCGCCCGCCCAACTCCCCGCGGCAACGAGGTGAACACTATCGGCGCCCAGCCCCCACCACTGCGGCGCGTTCCCCACGGCATGCCCCGAGGCGGCCAGAGCACCGAGGGGCGCCAGCACGGCCGGCCAGAGGTAGCGCGCCCGGACCGAGACGGCCAGCACTGCGTAGAGCTCGAGGACCACCCGGGCCACCCGGGCGACGCCACTCAAGCCGGCGCCGAAGTACCCGGCCAGCGCGGCGAAGGTGCCATCGGTTGCAGTGAGTGCCTCGGCGCTGATGACGATGCAGCCGGCGATGAAGGCCACCACCAGTGGGATGCGCAGACGGGGTCGTACCCACGCCAGGGCTGGCTCTCGTCGGCCCAACCACCCGATCAACAGCATGCCGACGGCGAGCAGGAGCGCGGCGTCCTCGACCCAGCGCGCGGCGGCGAGCGCCACGTCCCCCGCCGACGGTCCGCTGGCGGCGACTGCTGCTGCCGAGCCCCGAGCATCGACGGTGAAGGTGAGGCTGCCACGGGTGGTGTGACCGTCGTCGCGGCTGACCGCCGTCCAGCGCACCAGGTACTGGCCGGGGATGTTGGTGATGAGATCGACCCGGATCTCGGTGGCGGCGATGGGTCGGGCATGGGTGCTTCGCCCCTCGGGATCGGCGACGCTCGCCTGGGAGAGCGCCGGGTTGAGCGGCTCGCTGAAATCGAGCACCACCACCCCGGGCGCCAGACCGAGCCGCGCAGCGTCGGCCGGCTGCGACGTGACCAGGAAGGCGTGCGCCGAGGCGCGCATGGGCGAGATGGCGAACACGGCGAGGAGGCTGAGCAGGACGCCCGCCAGCAGCCGTCGGGACGATGGTCGCCAGCCGTGCCGCGACCGGGCTGCCGTCCGGGGCGGCGCTGCGGCGCCCGGCAGCGACCGTTGGGTCATCACTACCGCATGATAGTAGTCACGGCGACCCGAACCCCGGCGCGCGACGGCTCCAGCTACGGAGCCTGGTTGCTCTCCGGCGACTGGTCGCGATGGTTGTCGTAGAAGGCCTGCACTCGGGTGAGGTCGAGGCGGTCGAGCGGGAGGTACCAGTCCCACGACACCACCGCGAACCTCGGGGCCATGGTCGTCTCCGGGAGCACCAGCACCTTCTTCTCGCTGGACAGCTGCGGATCGTTGGGGAGGCCGTCGTACCAGGTCCGCAGCGCACGGACATCAGCCCCGCACCCCAACGGACAGTTGTAGAGGACGATCACGTAGCCGTGCTCGAGGTTGTGCACCCAGTACTCGGGGGAGCTCGGCCTGTCGTACACGCCCGGCAACAGCGGGGCCTGGCCAGCTCCGAGGTTGTAGTGACAGCCGCTGGTGGGCGGGTCATGCAGGTAGGTGACCTTGGTGGGCGGGTCGACGTGCGCGTGGGGCATCTCGGCAATGGGGCCGTCCGACCGCTGGGCTGGCGTTCGTGTACGGCGCGGTCGAGGCGTAGGCGGAGTTGCCGCTCGTTGGACAGGAATCGTTGCCGACGAACTGCACGCCGGGGCCCGGCACGCCAGTCGAGGCACGGCCTCTGGCGAGGAGGACCAGTCCAAGCACCACCACAGCCGCGACCACAGCGATGCCCGCAAACGACCATGGACGGCGCGCGCCGTGGGCGGGCACGTCCATCGATATCACGCGGCGTCCGCTCGGCGGCCTGCGCTTACCGCTCACCGCCTGCCGACAGGCGGATCCGTCACCCTGTCACCGCGGTCGCCTCGTGACACTTTTAACGCCCGGCGGCCAGGCGGTACTACCTCGCCACAGTACTATGGTGAGCGGAGTGCTCCCGTGGTGCGGCACCGTGATCCCGACCGGGACGCCTATGCCAGGACCGTCGTTCTTGACCCGCTCCGCGAGGGAGTGCGATCCTACCGGCCCGTAGTAGTTGCGAGGGGATGCATGACCGAGACGGGCGGAGCGGCCGGGCGCTCGTGGCCGCGTCGGCACGCGGTCGCGTTGCTCAGTGCGGCCGCCCTGGCCCTCGGCGTCCTGGGCACCGTGGGAATCACCCAGCTCGTCAGGAGCCATCCCACCCCCGCGCCTGCCCAGGCTCAGTACCTTCCCCCGATCGGTCGGCAGCCCACTCCGGCCGCGCCCTTCGTGCTCAAGGACCAGGCGGGTCAGGCAGTGAGCCTGGCCTCGCTGCGGGGGCGGACGGTCCTGCTGGCGTTCCTCGATCCACTCTGCAAGAACGTGTGTCCGATCATGGGCCAGGAGCTCGCCGCCCTCGAGCAGGGGCTGCCGCCCGACAAGACCCCGGCCCTGGTCATTATCAGTGTGGCGCCTGATCGAACGCCCGCGGACGTAAGCCACTTCGTTGCCAAGGTGACCTGGCGACCCGGCTGGCACTGGCTGCTCGGCTCTCAGGCTCAGCTCGCTCCCGTCTGGGCCGCCTACCACGTGTTCGTCGACGGGAGTGCCGCCGACGTGGTGCACGACGCCGTTCTCCTCATCATCGATCCGAAGGGGCGGATCAGCACCGAGTACAACGCGCCGCTGCCGCTCACCGAGGTGAACACATCGCTTAAGGCTGCGGACGCCGCGCGGTGATTTCGGCATCGGGTCGCGGCGTGTTATGCATCCTCGTCGGCAGCACGTCCGGCTAGCTCATGGCGAGCAACCCCCCCGAGACTCCTCGGGCGAATCGTCCCGCGGGACGCCCAGATCGGCGCGTCGCTGTGATCGTGGCCGTCCTTGTCGCTGCGGCCGCCGCTGGCGTGCTGCTGATGTCGCGCATCGGCCACTCGGACCCCGCCGCCGCGACACCGCAAACGTCGACTGACCCGGCGCACTTCGACCTGCCCGCCCTGATCGGCACTGGTCGTGTCCGGCTCAGCGACTTCCGCGGGCGCCCGGTTGTGGTCAATTTCTTCGCGTCGTGGTGCACTGCGTGCCGGGGTGAGGCGCCCGGTTTCCGGGCGGTGCGCGCTGCTGCCGGCCGGGCCGTCACGTTCGTCGGGGTCAACACCCAGGAGACGGGCGACGGCGCGGCCTTTGCCAGGGAGATCGGCATCAGTGACTGGCCCCTGGCGCGGGACGTCGGTGGGGCGTCGAGCAGCGGCCTCCTCGAGGCCATCGGCGGCGCCGGGCTGCCGATCACGGCGTTCTACGACGCCGCCGGCAGGCTGCGCCAGGTGCTGGTCGGCGCGCTCAGCGAGGACACGCTGCGAGCGCAGCTGCGCTCGCTGTACGGAATCCACCTGTGAGCACCGTCCTGATGACCAGCCATGCGCTCCCCATCGCGGCGTCCTCGGCGACCTATCCACTCGCTCTGCTCGCGGGAATGCTCTCCTTCCTGTCGCCCTGCGTGTTCCCGCTCGTACCGGCGTACATCGCCTACCTGAGCGGCACCACCGCACAACCGCTGCTCGTCGCTGGTGGCCCGACCGGTGCCGCCGCTGCGCTGCGAAGGACCCCGGTCGTTGCCAGCGGCGTTGCCTTCGTGCTCGGCTTCAGCGCCGTCTTCGTCGCCCTGTTCTATGTGCTGCGCGCGCTGGAGGTCACGCTGCTCATTCGGCACCAGCGAGAGGTGAACCTCGTGGCCGGACTGCTGGTCATCCTGCTGGCGCTGCAGACGATGGGGGTACTGCGCATCGGCGCGTTCATGCGCGAACGACGCCTGCATCTCGCGCCTCGTGCCGGAATCGCCGGTGGGTTTCTGCTCGGGGTCACCTTCGCCGCTGGATGGACGCCCTGCATCGGCCCGCAGCTGGGGGCAATTCTGCAGCTCGCTGTCGGCGGATTCGGAGGCCTGCCCTTCATGCTCGTCTACTGCCTCGGTCTCGCCATCCCGTTCCTGCTGGTGGCCGCCCTCACCGATCGCCTCCAGGGGATCATCCGCCGGGTGAACCGTCACCTGGGCGCAGTGAACCTTGTCGCCGGCGCGCTCCTCCTGGTGTTTGGGATCCTGCTGCTCACCAACCAGTTCACGTTCTTCAATCGCTTCTCAGGCCAGTCGCCGTTTGACGTTTAGGGCACGAGGGGCTCCGACCCGGAGGCTCTCCCACCCGCACCGCCCGGCCGAAGCCAGTGCGCTTCTCGAGGCGGTGTCCTTAACTAGAGACATCCTGACATTGTCGGCGCAGATGAGCCCGAAGGCGCCGCCGCACCGCAACCGCTGTCGACGCGAGCAATGCCACGGCTGTGCGTCCCAGACGTCGGACTGGGCGCAACCCGTTGCCGCGGATGCCGACGAGGCGGAGCGGCGCCGCCGCGTCCTTGCCGTCTCAGCTCTAGGGCACCTCGGGGCCGACGACGCCAGCGACGTGCAAGGCAAACAGCAGGACGAAACCGATCGCAAGTACAACCCCAGCCACGACTACCCATCGCCGTGCGACGGTCGATCCGCGGTCGCGCTCTACGCCACCGTCGTGATCAGGCTGCGGAGGCCGAGGCGTCTCAGCCATGTGGATCTCCTCACAATCTCGCACAACGAAGCATCGGCTAATCCAGAACGAACCGCACAGTCGTGTCCCGAATGGTGCCGCCATCGCCTCCATTGGCGAGGAGGTCGAGGATCGTTCGCCGGCGTTGGAGGCTGCCCGGCGGTAGATCCCGTTGTGGCCCGGGCCGTGACGATCGGTGCGGGGAAGTAGGTGAGACCGTGGGCGCCCCAGCGGAGTTGATGCGTGTCGGCGCGTGTCCCTTCGCACGCCGTCGTGGCTGCGGCCACCGCGAAACCTAGTGGTCCGTCCGGGAAATGACTCGACAACGAGCGATCTTCTCCAGAATGTCTTGGACTGATGCTGTCCAGATGAAGGGTGTGGGATCGGCGTTGTGCACGGAGAGGTACTCCCTGATGGCGGCGATGAGGGCGGGCA
>NZ_JAEKNS010000056.1:0-8844 GCF_016464765.1 Candidatus Aeolococcus gillhamiae
CTCCTGCTCCGCTTCCCGGCGCTGCGCGGCGGCCGCGAGCTGCTCGAGCAGGCTCGCGCGGGCCTGACCGCGGAGCAGCCGCTGCGCGCGCTCGACGAGCTCGCCCGGCTGTGGGAGCTGCTCCGCGAGCGCCGCCTCGAGGACCGCGTCCACCTCGACCTCGGCGCAGTCCGCGACTGGAACTACTACACCGGGCCCACCTTCGAGTTGTTCAGCGGAGACGTGGGCTTCCCGCTCGGCGCGGGCGGACGGTACGACTCCCTGCTCGAGCGCTTCGGGCTGGTCCAGCCGGCCACCGGCTTCGTGGTCCACGCCGATCGCTGCCACGACGCGATCACCCGCCGCCGTGAGTCGGCGACGCCGCGCGCCGGAGAAGGGTTGCGCATCGCGGTGCCCACCGGGGCGCTGCTGACCGACGCCTGCGCCCTGCTGCGCGAGTCGGGCGTCGCGCCCGAGCTGCGCCCGGAGTCCTTCGAACGCCGCCTCCATCTCGACGTCGGCGACCACGAGGTCATCACCGTGCGCCCCACAGACGTGCCGGTGTACGTGGAGATGGGGGCGTGCGACTGCGGTATCGTCGGCAAGGACGTGCTCTGGGAGTCGCGCCGCGAGCTGTACGAGCTCGCCGACCTGCGCTTCGGTGTGTGCCGGCTGGTGCTCGCCGCCCCGGAGGGGTCGGCGCTGGCGGGCGGCAGCTGGCCGGCGGCGCTGCGCGTGGCCACCAAGTACCCGCAGGCGGCGCGGCGGTTCTTCGCGGGCCGCGGTGACGGCGCCGAGCTCATCCGCCTGCACGGCTCCGTGGAGCTGGCACCGTCCGCCGGCCTGTCCGATGGCATCGTCGATCTCGTCGCCACTGGCGCCACGCTGCGCGCCAACCGGCTCTGCGAGGTGGCCACCATCGCCACCTCCACCGCCCGCCTGGTGGTCAACGTGGCCTCGATGAAGACGCGCAGCGCCGCCATCACCGCGCTGGCCACCACGTTGCGCCGCACCGTCGAGGAGCGGGGAATGTGACCGCGCTGCCGGTGCTGACGCGCGAGCAGTGGCAGGCGCACGCGGGCGGGGCGGAGCGGCGCTTCACCATCCCCGAGCCCGACGCTGCCGCCGCGGAGCGGCTGCGCGGCCTGTTTGGGCGGAGCATCGCGGCGGTCGACGCGGTGCGCGAGATCGTCGCCGACGTGCGCGATCGCGGTGACGCCGCGGTCGTGGAGTGGACCGAAAAGCTCGACAGCGCCCACGTCGAGGGTTCTCGCGCCGACCCCGCGTGGATGCGGAGCTGCTGGGATGACCTCGACGCGCCGCTCCGCGACGCGCTGAGCGCGGCGGCCGACCGCCTGCGCAGTTTCCACGCGCTCCAGGTGGACGCGCGCCTGCGCGGAGAGCCGCGGCTCTGCCTGCGCCCCGAACCGCTGCGCCGCGTCGGCTGCTACGTGCCCGGCGGCCGCGCCGCGTACCCGAGCACCGTGCTCATGAGCGTCATTCCCGCGCAGGAGGCCGGCGTGGAGTCGATCGCGATCACCAGTCCGGCGACGCTCGTCGGCACCGTCCACCCGCTCGTCGCCGCGGCGGCGCACCTGCTCGGGGTCGACGAGGTGCACGCCATCGGCGGCGCCCAGGCGATCGCCGCCCTCGCCTACGGGACGGGGACGATCACCGCCGTCGACAAGGTGGTTGGACCGGGCAACCTCTACGTCACGCTGGCTAAGCGCGAGGTGTTCGGCGCCGTCGACATCGACCAGCTCGCCGGGCCGAGCGAGATCATGGTGCTGGCGTCCGAGGGCGCCGACCCCGACGACATCGCTGCCGACCTCGTCTCCCAACTCGAGCATGACCCGCTGGCGTGGGCGGTCTGCATCACGGACAGCAGCGCGCTCGCAGACGCAGTCAAGGCGAGCTTCGACCGCGTTGCACCGGCCGCGGCGCGGGCCGGGATCATCGCCGACTCCGCCGGCAGGCACGGCGCCGTGGTGGTTGTCGACGACCTAGAGAGCGCGCTGCCGATGGTGCGCGCCTTCGCACCCGAGCACCTCTCGCTTCAGGGAGGCGCAGCCGAGGCGCTGCGCGACCGGGTCCGTGGCGCCGGCGCGGTGTTCTGCGGCGCGCTGTCGCCGGTGTCCATGGGCGACTACGTCGCCGGCCCCAACCACACGCTGCCGACGCAGGGCGCAGCGCGCTATCGGGGACCGTTGTCGGTGATGGACTTCGTGCGCTGGCCGTCGGTCGTCGACCTCACCCGCGAGGAGTTCGACACGCTGGCCCCGGTGGCGGTGACGCTGGCCGCCGCCGAGGGCCTGTACGGGCACGAGCAGGCGATCCGGTTGCGCATGGGGCAGCGAGCGCGATGAGCGAGCGGCGCGCGCACACAGTGCGCGAGACCAAGGAGACGCGCATCGAGTGCACGGTGACCGTGGAGGGCAGCGGACGGGCGAATATCGAGCTGCCCCTCCCCTTCTTCCGCCACATGATCGAGTCGTTCGTCAAGTACAGCGGCATGGACGTCGAACTCAGCGGCCGTGGTGACGTCGAGGTGGACGCGCACCACCTCGTCGAGGACACCGGGCTCGTGCTGGGATCGTGCGTCGCGGAAGCGCTCGGCGACCGCGCCGGAATCGCCCGCTTCGGCCACACCTACGCACCTCTGGACGAATCGCTGGTGCGCTGCGCGCTCGACTACAGCAAGAGGCCGCACGTGGTCTATGAGATGGCCGCGCTGCACGGGCGCATCAACGACTTCGACGTCAGCGTGCTCCATGAGTTCGTGCGCGGCTACGCCCAGACTGCCGGCATCAGCCTCCACCTCGACCTCATCCGCGGCGACAACCTGCACCACATCGCGGAGGCCGCGTTCAAAGCGCTCGGGCTGGCGACACGGGATGCTCTGACCGTGATCGGGGTCGGCATCCCCTCCACCAAGGGAAGTCTGTGAATGTCACCCAGTCGGTGCGCGTCGGCATCTGCGACTACGGGGTGGGCAACCTGCGCAGCGTCGAACGAGCCCTGCGTGCGTGCGGGGCGGACCCCGTGATCAGCGACGATCCCGAGCGGCTGGCGGGGTGCGACGGCGTGGTGCTCCCCGGGGTGGGCGCATTCGCGGTGGCGGCCGGCGCGCTCCGCGAGCGCGGCATGGACGCGATGATCCGCGAGATGGTGGCGCGCGGTCGGCCGCTGCTCGGCGTCTGCCTCGGCTTCCAGCTGCTCTTCGACGAGAGCGATGAGGGTGAGGGCGGTGCCGGCCTCGCCCTGTTGCCCGGCCAGGTGCGGCGCATCGACCCCAGTCGAGGCAAAGTCCCGCAGATCGGTTGGAACCGCCTGGCGATGACGCGCTCCTCGACGCTGCTCGACGGCGTCGCCGACGGCGAGTACATGTACTTCGTCCACGCCTACGCAGTCACCCCCGGACAGCGCACCGACGTGGTGGCGACGACCGACTACGGCGGCGAGCTGGTGGCGGTCGTCGAGCACGACAATGTCCACGGCGCGCAGTTCCATCCCGAGAAGAGCGGAAGCGCCGGGCTGCGCGTGTACGCCAACTTCGCGGCACGCTGTGCCGCAGCGGTTCGCGCCTGAGCGCGGCGGTGCTGGTCATGCCGTCGGTCGACGTGCGCGGCGGCCAGCTGGTCCGTCTGCTTCGTGGTGACTACGCACAGGAGACGCTCTTCGACCAGGATCCCGTCGACCTCGTGCAGTCGTTCGTCGCCGCGGGCGCCCCCCGGGTGCACATCGTCGACCTCGACTCGGCTCGCGGCCGGCCCGACGCCGGCTCCACCGACGTTGTCCGCGCCGCGGTGAGCGCGCTCGTGGAGCTCGGTGCGCATGCCGAGGTAGGCGGAGGGATCCGTGACATGGCCGCCGCGCAGCGGTGGTTCGACCTCGGCGCCGCCTTCGTGGTCATCGGCAGCCTCGCTGTCCGCGATCCCGCCGCAGCCGAGTCGCTGTGTGCTGCGTTTCCGGGGCGCGTTCTGGCCGGGCTGGACGTGAGCGACGGCGAGGCCCGCGCGCAGGGCTGGACCGAGGGCGGTGGCGATGCGCTCGAACACCTCGAACGCTGGAACGAGTGGCCGCTCGCCGGGATCGTGCACACCGCCATCGAGCGCGACGGGACCCTGACGGGGCCGGCGGTCGACACGCTGCGCACCGTGTGCGAGCGATTCCGCGGTGAGGTGCTGGCCAGCGGTGGGGTGACCACGATCGACGACGTCAGCGCGTGCCGCGACGCGGGTGCGGCCGGGGTGATCGTCGGCCGGGCGCTCCATCTCGGGGTTTTCGACCTTCGCAGGGCCATCGAGCAGTTCACGGCCGGGACAGCGTCGTGAGCCTGGCCAAGCGGATCATCCCCTGCCTCGACGTGGTCCGCGGCCGCGTCGTCAAGGGCGTCCACTTCCTCGACCTCCGGGACGCCGGCGACCCCGCCGAGCTGGCCGCGCGCTACGACGCCGACCACGCCGACGAGCTCGTGTTCCTCGACATCACCGCCTCGAGCGACAGCCGCGACATCCTCATCGACGCGGTGCGCTGCACCGCGGACGTCGTCTTCATCCCGCTCACCGTCGGCGGCGGCGTCCGCGGCCTCGACGACATCGATCGTCTCCTGCGCGCCGGCGCCGACAAGGTGTCGCTCAACACCGCAGTGCTCGACCGGCCCGAGCTGATCACCGACTCCGCCGCTCGCTTCGGCGAGCAGTGCGTGGTGGTGGCCATCGACGCGCGACGCAGCGGACAGGGCTGGTCCGTGTTCTCGCACGGCGGCCGCCACGACACCGGTCGTGACGCCGTCGCGTGGGCCCGCGAGGTGGCGGACCGCGGTGCCGGCGAGATCCTGCTCACCAGCATGGACAGGGACGGCACCGTCAGCGGGTATGACCTCGAGCTGACCGCGACCGTCGCTGCGGCGGTGCCCGTCGCGGTCATTGCCAGCGGCGGCGCCGGCGAGCCCGACCACCTCCGCGCGGTGCTCACCGAGGGAGGTGCCGACGCGGCGCTGGCGGCGTCGATTTTTCACTTCGACTCGCATCCGATCCCGGCAACCAAGCGATACCTTGCCGGCGCCGGCGTGGACGTGCGGCTGTGAGCGCGCAGCCTCGCTTCGGCAGCGACGGGCTGGTGCCCGCGGTGGTGCAGGACGCGGACACCGGCGCCGTCCTGATGCTCGCCCACATGAACGACGAGGCCTGGCACCGCACGCTGCGCACCGGGCAGGCGTGGTTCTGGAGCCGGTCGCGCGGCGAGCTGTGGGAGAAGGGCGCCACCAGCGGCAACCGCATGGCGGTGATCGAGGTGCGCCTCGACTGCGACGACGACAGCGTGCTGCTCCGCGTCCATCCAAGCGGTCCCGCGTGCCACACCGGCGAGCCCTCCTGCTTCTTCACGGTCGTGGAGCTGGAGCCGGGTGACTGAGCGCCCCGACGACCTGGCGCTGGCGCTCGAGCTGGCCGACCTCGCCGACGCGATCACCATGGCGCGGTTCCGTGCGTCCGACCTGCGCGTCGACACCAAGCCCGACGACACCCCGGTGACCGACGCCGATCGGCGCGTCGAGCAGATGGTGCGCGAGCGGGTGCAGGCGGCCCGGGCCGGCCACGCGGTGCTCGGCGAGGAGGAGGGGTCGAGCGGCGACGCCGAGTGGCGCTGGATCGTCGATCCCATCGATGGGACCAAGAACTTCGCGCGCGGCGTACCGGTGTGGGCAACGCTCCTGTCGCTGCAGCACCGCGGCGACGAGACGTGCGCGGTGGTCTCGGCGCCGGCGCTGGAGCGGCGGTGGTGGGCGGTGCGCGGCGCCGGCGCCCACGACAAGGACGGACCGCTGCATGTGTCGACCGTCAACCTGCTGGCGAACGCAACCCTGTCGGTGACCGACGTGCGCGACTTCGCGCGCCACGGGCGGGCGGACGGTTTCACGCGCCTGGCGGACGGGTGCCGTGTGGTGCGCGGCTTCGGCGACTTCTGGTCGCACATGCTGGTGGCCGAGGGTGCCATCGACTGTGGGGTCGAGCCGGTCGTCAACGAGTGGGACGTCAGCGCGGTCCGGCTCATCGTTTGCGAGGCCGGCGGCAGGTTCAGCGATTTCGCGGGTGTGGACCAGATCCACGGCGGCAACGTGGTGACCACCAACGGCCTGCTCCACGAGCAGGTGCTGGCGTGCTTGGACGCCTCCGACGGTCCCTGACCCCTAGGCTGGCGAGGTGCGTCCCCTCCGCCAGCGCCCGTCGATCGCCGGCCTCGTGTCCGGCTACGGCCGCGAGCGCCAGCTCGGCCCGTACGCGGCGCTTTTCGCCACCTACGCGGCGGTGACCGGGGTGGGGGTGATCAGCGGCGTGCGCCGAGGCGGTATCCCGCGCCCAACGCTGAGCGACGGCGCGCTGCTGGCGGTGGCGGCGTTCAAGCTGAGCCGGCTGATCACCAAGGACAAGGTTACGGGCTTCGCGCGCGCCCCCTTTACGGAGTTCGTCGAGGAGGGCGACGGCGCCGAGGTCAACGAGGCACCGCGCGGCGATGGCCTGCGCTACGCCATCGGCGAGCTGCTCACCTGTCCGTTCTGCTTCAACCAGTGGGCAGCGACCGCGCTGGGGATTGCCTGGCTGCATGCCCCCAAGGCCACGCGCGACGTCAGCGCGCTGTTGGCCGCATCGGTCGCCGCCGACGTCATGCACGTGGCCTGGACGAAGATCGAATCACAGGCGTAACCGCGTGAGGATCGGCACGCTCCGGCTCGGCCAGGGACGCGCCCCCGCGCTGGTGTCGGGGGACCGCGCCGCCCTGCTGGCGGAGGCCGCCGCGTCCGCGCGCGTCGATGTGCACGGCGTCATCGACACGCTCTCACTGGTGCGCGACTGGACATCAATGGAGCGGCCGTTGCGCACTATCGCGGAGCGGCTCGATGAGCTCTTCGACGGCGGCCTGTCGGCTCATTCGCTCGAAAGCCTGGGCGCACCGATCGCGCGTCCCGGCAAGATCATCGCCATCGGCCGCAACTACGCCGACCACGCGCGCGAGCTCGGCAACGATGTCCCCGCCGAACCGTTGATCTTCGTCAAGTACACGACGGCAGTGAGCGGCCCATTCGATTCCATCCCGCGGCCATCGTTCGTCAACGACCTCGACTACGAGGCGGAGTTGGCCGTGGTCATCGGCCACCGTGGGCGCGACATCAGCGAGGCCGATGCGCTCGACCACGTGCTCGGCTATTGCTGTGCCAACGACGTGTCGGCGCGCACCGCGCAGATGGCCACCGGGCAGTTCGTGCGCGGTAAGTCGTTCGACGGCTTTTGCCCGCTGGGGCCGGCGATCGTCACCCGCGATGAGGTGGGCGACGCGCAGGACCTGCGGATCACCTGCCACGTTGACGGTGAGACACGCCAGGACTCGCGCACGGCCCTGATGATCTTCGCCATCCCCACGCTGATCGCGCACTGCAGCGCGGCGACAACGCTGGAGCCGGGCGACATCATCCTCACGGGGACGCCGTCCGGCGTGGCCATGGGGCGCACGCCACCGCCCTGGCTCCAGCCGGGGCAGCTCTGCGAGGTGGAGATCGAAGGCGTGGGACGGATCGCCAACGAGGTGGTCGCATGAAACACCTCGCAGCGCTTGTTGGCGTCGGTGAGCTCGATCCTGCGAGCGGATGGCGAGGCCGTGGGTGGCACACCGTCACGATGAGGGCCGTATCCGTCATCTCTACCAATACGACGGATTGCCGCGACTTCGGGCGCGGGGCGGGCATCACGTCTGACCCCCCGCCGAACATGGAGGACCAGGGCGGTCCGCACTGCGCAGGCCAGGAGGCGCAAAATGACTACTTGAGGCTTGGCGGCGATGGCTGTGGCGGCCGCCTCAGGCCCCGCCCTAATCCACTAGAGCAGTGAGCTCGCGGACTACCTCGGCAGCGGCCTTCACGTCACCAACGTGCGCAACAGAGAGGCCGGCGTAGCACGCCATCGTGAGCGGGGCCTCTGCCGCCCGGGTCGGTGGAGACGTGCTCCGGTTGCCGGCTACGACAGCCGCCTCCAGCGCCGAGCGAAGAACGCGCACCGGGGCGGGCCAGCCCCCGTCGTTGTCGAAATGGTCGGTGATGACCGCATCGTCGGCAGTGGCGGCGATCAAAGCGCGGACGTAGTCGGCATGCGTGTCGCACTCGGGGCACGTGAGGAAGCGCGTGCCGATGCGCACCGCGTCGGCTCCAGCCGCCATCAGCTCCGCCACGCGCGCCGCACTCCCGATCCCGCCCGCGGCCACAACCGGTACCGACACCGCGACGAGTACTTCTGCGAGCAGGTCGTCGAGCGGCTGGTTACCGCGGACGTGCCCCCCCGCCTCCACCCCCTGGGCGACGACCAGGTCACATCCGGCGGCCTCGGCCGCTCGTGCCTCTGTCGCCGAGCCGATCTGCCACGAGACAAGCGCCTCGGCGGAGTGGGCGGCATCGACGAGGTTCGCGTCGGGCTCGCCCCAGAAGAACTCGGCAACCCGCAGGCCACGAACATCCTCGACGACGTCCGTCACCTCGGGCAGGTACGGGATCAGAAACCCCTTGCCGAGCGCGCCGTCACGCGGCTCGCCGAGGGTGACCCGGCCGGGCACCATGCCGAGGCCACCCGCTGCCTCGACAGCCCTGGCAAGCGCCTCCGTGCCGACACCGCCGAGGGCAGCGAGCTGAAATGGCAGGCTGCACCCGACGAGCTCGGTGAATCGCGTCCGCACAAACCGCTAGTGCACCGACTCAGGAATACGTAGACGGTTCGCCTTGGCGAGGATGACGTCGGCGGGCTTGATCCAGGAGAAGGGCCGGGAGTTCTTGTTCCAGCCGGTGAGGAAACGACCGATGGCGGCAATCAGGGCGGGCACGCT
>NZ_JAEKNS010000164.1:0-4855 GCF_016464765.1 Candidatus Aeolococcus gillhamiae
CCGGCTTCTCCTGCTCGCGTTGGAGCAGGTCGATGACATTCACTTGTTTCCTCCGGGAACCGCGCGCAACCGTACCAGATCTGGTCGGCGGCGCCGGGTTGACTGTTCACTCTGTTGACGGCGCCACGCGGTGATCGCCGCGTGATCGCCATTGCGCAGCACCGCGGGAACCTCGTGGCCCTCGAACTCCGCAGGACGTGTGTACAGCGGCGGCTCCAGCCCGCCGCCGACGGTGCTGCTGAACGTCTCCTGGTCGAGCGACTCCGGCGAGCCCACCACGCCGGGCACCAGGCGAGCGGTGGCTTCGATGACCGCCATCGCGCCCACCTCGCCGCCGCTGAGCACATAGTCGCCCACGGACAGCTCCTCGCCGATCTCGTCGCGGGCGCGCTCGTCGACGCCTTGGTAGCGGCCGCATACGAGCAGCACAGCACTCTCACGGCTCAGCTCGTGGGCGACATCCTGGTTGAAGACGCGACCCTGCGGCGAGAGCAGGATGGTGCGCAGGCCGGCCACCTCGGCGCGCAGCGCGCGCACCGCGCGCACGATCGGTTCCGGCTTGAGAACCATGCCGCCGACGCCGCCGAATTGCATGTCGTCGACCTGCCGATGCCGATCGGTGGTGTGCTCACGCAGGTCGTGCACGTGCACCTCGACGCTGCCACTGTCCAGCGCGCGGCCGACGACACCGATGCCGAGCGGTCCGGGGAACACCGCGGGAAAGACGGTGAGCACGTCGAAGCGCATCAGTCGAGGTCCTCGTGCCAGGGCGTGACCACCACCACGCCGGCAGCGACGTCGACGGACTCAACCCATTCGCGCACCAGCGGATAGCGCCGTTCGTCCGTGCCGGCGCCAACCACGATGACGTCGCTGGCGGGCTGCTCCTCGACGTCGCGTACGACGCCGAGCTCCTCGCCGTCGTTCGACACCACACGCAGACCGACCAGCTGCCAGACGAACCACTCGTCGTCACCGAGCGCACGCGCCTGGGCGCGGCCGACGCAGAGATAGTCGCCGCTCAGCGTGGCCGCCTCCTCGCGGCTGGGAAGCTCAGTGAAGGCGAGCAAGATGTCGTCGCCGTCGAGCGGGCGCGATGAGGCCACCGTCAGGCGGCGCCCGTCCCTCTCTGCCAACAGCGCGGTCCCGGGCGCGAATCGGCCCAGGTCGCCGCCGAGCGTCTGCGCCCGCACTTCACCGCGCACGCCGTGGACACGGCGCACGTGAGCGACACGGAGCAGCGGTGTCGCTGCCACCGCCGATGCGGGCGAGCCGGCCTCAGGCATGCCGCCCTCCGTCGGCGAGCTCGACCTGGACGCGCTCGTGCTTGCGCAGCCCCGCCGCCCTCACCACCGCGCGGATCGCTTCGATATTGCGACCGCCCTTGCCGATCACCTTGCCCATGTCCTCTTCGGCCACGGTCACCTCGATGATTGTGGAGCGGCCCCGGGGGACGGCGTGGATGTTGATCGCCTCCTTGTTGCTGACGATGTGCTCGGTGATGAACCGCGTCAGGTCCGCGTAGTCGCTCACGGCGCCGACTCCGCCTCCGCCGCACCGTCCTCTGCCTGTGGTGTGGGTTCGGCATCCTGCTCCTCGACCGGCGCGGTCACCGGCCGGTCGGCCGCCTCGGCGGGCACCGCGTCGACCTCCTCGGGCGCGCCCGGTGTCTCCGACGCGGATGCGGCCGCCGCCTTCGGTTCGGGGGCCGGCTTGAAGGTCCGCGGAATCTTGGCGAGGATTCCCTGCTCGACGAGCAGCGCGCGGGCGGCGTCGCTGGGCCGGGCGCCCTTACCGATCCATTCGCGCACCTTGTCGGCGTCGATCTGGACCTTTGCCGGGTTGGGCAGCGGGTCGTAGAAGCCGAGCAGCTCGATGAAGCGACCGTCGCGCGGGCTGCGCGAGTCGGCGACCACCAGCCGGTAGAAGGGTCGCTTCTTCGCGCCCATCCTCTTCAGGCGAATCTTGACCAAAACGTCTCCTTTCTCTGTGACCGGCGAACCGGTCCCTACAACGGAAGCTGACTGGTGTCGATGTTGCGCAGCTGCTTGAGCATGCGCGCCTTGCCGCGCACCCCCTTGGTGCCCTTGCCGCCGCCGAGCATCTTCATGACCGACTGCATCTGCTCGAAGCCCTTGAGCAGCTTGTTGACGTCGGAGATGGAGGTGCCGCTGCCGGCCGCGATGCGCTTGCGTCGCGACCCCTTGATCACCTCGGGATGGCGGCGCTCCTGGGTTGTCATGGAGAGCACGATCGCCTCCATGCGCTTGATGTCCTGCTCGCCGGGGATGGCACCGCCCTGCTGCTGTGCCTGGGCGAGCAGCTTCTTGCCACCGGGCATCATGCCGAGCACGCCCTCGAGTGGTCCCATGTTGCGCAGCTGGCGCATCTGGTCGAGCCAGTCCTGCATGGTGAGCTTGCCGGCCAGCGAGCGCTCGACCATCTCCTCGGCGCGCTTCTCGTCGACGTGCTCCTGGGCGCGCTCGATGAGGGTGAGGATGTCGCCCATGCCGAGGATGCGCGAGGCCATGCGGTCGGGCGCGAAGGCCTCGAACTCCGACACCTTCTCGCCGATGCCGCTGTACATGATCGGCTTGCCGATCGACTCGCGCATCGACAGCGCGGCGCCACCGCGGGCGTCACCGTCGAGCTTGGTGAGGATGACCCCGTCGACACCGACCGCCTCCTCGAAGGCCTTGGCGACGTTCACCGCCTCCTGGCCGGTCATGGCGTCGACCACGAGCACGGTGTCGTGAACGGTGACGCGGCGGCGGATCTCCTTGAGCTCGTCGAGCATCGTCTGATCGATCTGCAGCCGCCCCGCGGTGTCGAGGATGACCACGTCGCAGTTCAGCCGCTTGGCCTCGTCGACGCCGCGCTTGCACAGCTCGGGCGGTTTGGCCTTGCCGTCGGGCATGGCCACGGGGACCTGGTTGTCCTTGCCGAGCCGCTCGAGCTGCTGCGCGGCGGCTGGCCGGTAGGTGTCGGCGGCCACCATCAGCGGGCGATGGCCCTCTTTGCGCACCGCCAGCGCCAGCTTGGCGGCGGTGGTGGTCTTGCCGCTGCCCTGCAGGCCGAGCAGCATCACCACCGTCGGCGGCTGCGACTGATAGCGCAGCTTGCGCTGCTCACCGCCGAGGAGGGCGGTGAGCTCCTCGTTGACGATGGAGACGATCGTCTGTCCTGGCGTCAGCGACTCCAGGACCTCGGCCTGCACGGCGCGCTCGCGGATGCGCTCGACGAAGGCGCGGGCCACCTTGAAGTTGACGTCGGCCTCGAGCAGCGCCAGCCGGATCTCGCGCATCGCGGCGGAGACGTCGTCCTCGGTCAGCGTGCCCCGCCCCCGGACGTCGGCGAGCGCGGCCTGAAGCTTGTCGGAGAGGGAGTCGAACATCGCCGTTCCCAGGGTACCGCCGATCCAGCGCCGATCCGGCCGATCCGGCGCAGCTCGGTCACTCACATGGCAAGCGGGCGAGCGCTAGCTCACCAGCGCGCGCGCGAACTCGGGCGGGTCGAACGGACGCAGGTCCTGCAGCTGTTCGCCGACGCCGATCAGCTTGACCGGGATTCCCAGCTCGTGTGAGATCGCCAGCGCGATCCCTCCCTTCGCGGTGCCGTCGAGCTTGGTCAGCACGATCCCGCTCACCTGCACCGATTCGGCGAACAGCCGCGCCTGACGCAGGCCGTTCTGCCCCGTCGTCGCATCGACGGTCAGCAGCGTCTCGTGGGGCGCCTGCGGGTCCTGCTTGGCGATTACGCGCCGCACCTTCGCGAGCTCGGCCATCAGGTCATCCTGCGTGTGCAAGCGCCCGGCGGTGTCGATGATCACGACGTCCGCGCCGTCGCGTCGCGCGGTCGCGACCGCGTCGTAGGCGACCGATCCCGGGTCGGCGCCAGCGGGTCCCTTCACGAACGTGGCGCCGGCCCGCTCCGCCCACAGCTCGAGCTGCTCGACACCGGCGGCGCGGAACGTGTCCGCCGCGGCGAGCAGCACCGATTGGCCGGCCTCTTGACTCAGATGCCAGGCGAGCTTGCCGGTCGTCGTCGTCTTCCCGGTGCCGTTCACCCCGGCCATCAGGATCACGGTCGGCTTGGCGAGCAGATTGATGTGATCCTCGCCGGTGCGCGCGATATCCGCGAGCAGCTCCACGAGACGATCGGTCAGCGCCTCGCCCCCGGACAGCTCGTTGGCGCTCGCCTCACGCTCGAGCTGCTCGACGACCTGCGCGGTCGTCGAGGCGCCAACATCGGCGTAGATCAGCGCCTCTTCGAGCCGTTCCCAGGTCTCCTCGCTGAGATCCTCGAACAGCGTCGCTTGAATTTCGCTCGTGAGCGCTTCGCGCGTGCGGCGCATGTTCTCGCGCAGCCGCCGCAGACGCCCGACCCGCCGCTCCTGCCCTTCGCCGGCGATCCCCGGCTCCGAGGCCTGCGCGTCGCGCACGATCAGCAGATCGGACCACTCGCGAGCCATGATCAGGCGACCTGCTCGCGCGGGAGCCGGCGGGAGATCACCTTCGACACCCCGTCGGCGCCCATCGAGACGCCATACAGGGAGTCCGCTGCCTCCATCGTGCGCTTCTGGTGGGTCACGACGATGAACTGGGCGTGCTTGGAGTACCGCGCCAGCAGCTCGAGGAAGCGGTCGATGTTGAGGTCGTCGAGCGCCGCCTCGACCTCGTCGAGAATGTAGAAGGGGCACGGACGGGCGAGGAAGACCGCGAACAGGAACGCGAGCGCGGTCATCGACTTCTCTCCCCCGGAGAGCAGCGAGAGACGTTTCATCTCCTTGCCCGCGGGCGTGACCTCGATCTCGACGCCGACCAGGTCCTCCGGCGCTGAGGGCTCGTGCGCCTCC
>NZ_JAEKNS010000024.1:0-14779 GCF_016464765.1 Candidatus Aeolococcus gillhamiae
GGGGGGGGGGGGGGGCGCCGCCGCCGGTGGGGCCAAATCATCCTCCCAGGACTCGGGCTGTATCTCGACGTTCAGCCAGTCCTCGTCGGCTTCGAGAAGACCCGCGTCCGCGCCGGACGGGTCAGGGAGGATTGCGGCGGCCTCGACCTCCGGGGAGACTGCGGGTTCCTCCACCGGCGCTCTGTCCCACGACGGAGGAGTGGATCGCACGCCGTCGAGAGGGAGATCGGGCTGGACGTCGGGAGCGACGGTGGACACGGCCATCCCCTCGGCAACGCGTTCGGGACGGCGTGGCGTCCAGGGAAGCGCGGGACTGCTGGTGCCGGCCTGCCAGGGGCGTCGTTCGTCGAATGGCGCCGCCGGTGGCGGAGGGATCACCGGGGAGTCAACGGCCGAGTCGATGCTGATCCCCACCTGCTCCAGCATCAGCTGCGCGGACCCGGGATCGACGGTGACCCTGGCGAGCTGGCCCACGCGTTTCTTCTCATCGCGCAGGGTCGCTGCACCCGCGCTGCACCGCGCGCAGCCGACCAGGTGGGCGTCCACCTCGGCGCCCCGCTGCGACGCCAGCTCACCGTCGATGAATGTGCTGAGCGTGAGCAGGCTGCACTTCACAGCGCGATCTCGCTGTAGATGGTGCCGAAGTCGCGCCGTGCCGCCGCCAGGAGGCGACCGGCTGCCTCAGGAGAGCACTCCAACGCCCGCGACATCTCACGGTAGTCGAGGCCGGCGAGATCGTGGAGCAGAAGCGCCGCGCGGCGCTCGAACGGAAGGGTAGCCAGGGCGCGCTTGACGGTGTTCATACGCGACGCCGCCTCGCCGTCCATGCGCGCCTGGAAGGCGGGCCGAGGCCGGCGCAGGAAGCGGGCGGGACCGTGCTCGCGCGGTGGGAAGCGATGCCCCTGCCGGCACGCGCGGGTCACCGCACGGTAGAGGGCGGCGCGCCCGTCAACGCGCAGGCGGGTGGGCGGGTACTTGGCCGCGTGCGCGAGGCCGCCGGCCACAAACTCGAGGGCGTCGTCCCCGCTGCCGCTCAGGTGCGCGACGTACGTCACGAGATCATCGAGATGCCCGCAGGCCAAGCCTGCGAGGTCACTCGCATCGGGTGCGATGTGTGCTGCGACGTTGATCATGACGTTGTCGTGCGAGTGAGCACGCGCTGCGCGCAAGCATACAGGCGAGTCCTAGTTCTGGCAAGGTTGCTCAGAGATCGGCCGGCGCGCCGCAGCTCAGCGCCGGTCAATGGCCGGCAGAGGGACGCGGCGGATGGCTCCGCCACGTACCGCCGACGGAGCGCCCAGCCCGCATCGACGCCACGCCGTGCGGGGCATGCCGATGTCAGCGACGTGGACTGTGCCGGTCCACCGCCGCGAAGCAGCAGCCCAGAAGCCCTGCTTGCACGCGGTGAGCGTGCACGTCGCGGCGGCGTGCACCGCTACGCCCGCGGCGGTGCCGTCATCGGCGTTGAGGCCGCTCGGCACGTCGACGCTGAGAATGGTGCCGCGCATCCCGGCGATGACGGCGGCGTGCCCGGCGCGCGGCAGCCCGGTCATCCCGGTGCCAAGCAGGGCGTCGATGACCAGCGCGGCACCGGCGGGCGCAAGCGCGTCGCGGGGATCGGCCGACACCGTCACCTCAACGCCGGACGCTGCGGCCGCGTGGCCCTGGCGCTCGACCACCCCGGCAAGCCGGGCGGGGTCGCCGTGCACGGTCGCGGTGACGGCGCAGCCCCAGGCGCTCAGGTGACGCGCCGCCACAAGGCCGTCGCCGCCGTTGTTGCCATGACCGGCCACAACGTGAAGGCGCCGGGGACGCGAGCCGTTCATGGTCCAGGCCAGCCGGGCGACCTGGAAACCGGCCACCTCCATGAGCTGGGCGATGTCGACACCAATGGCGACGGCCGCGGCGTCGAGCGCGGCCACCTGGTCGGCGGTCAGCGCGCCGTAGCGGTGTTGCGCGGTCCGGTCCATACGGGCACTCCACTGTGGTGGTTTGGGTACCGTACTCCGGCACATGGCAACCACACCGGCGGCGCCGGAGCGGACCAGCCGCAGCGTCTCCCGGCGCGGCCTGGTGATCTTCGTCGTCGCCCTGGCGGCGGTGGTTGTCGCCGCAGTGGTCGGCATCCGCGGGCTGCTCGCCTCCCCCATCGAGTCGGTGGCCGCCGACGGCACGGCCACCCTGCACGGCACGTGGGAGCCGTACTCGTGCGACGCGCGAACGTGCCAGGGCTACGTCCAGGCCGGCGCCCGCGGCGTCTTCATCGTCCTGGCCACTGGCTGCCCGCAGCCGCAGCGTGCCGCCGACATCACGGTGAAAGGCCGCCCCGACACCGCGCTGGGGAAGGGTTCTTACCGCGCCACGGGCTGCGCCAACTGACCGGCTAGCTGCGGTGCTGGCGACGCCCCGGGATGCGCTGCTCCACCGAGTAGCGCACCAGGCGCAGCCAGACGAACAGCCCGCCGATGGCGATGCCCAGCGCCACCGAGGCCAGGATCACAACGAAGAGCGGGGCACCGGGCCAGGACCAGACCAGGAACTTGACCGAGGTCGCGCCGGTGTTCTGAGCGCAGAACACGGTGAGGACCACGGCGCCGAGAACCACCGCGGCGATGACCAGCCTGGCCAGGTTGGAGATGTGCGCCGCGACCGGCACGTGCGCCGGCGTCGCCTCGCGGTCGGGTGGCGCGGCAGCCGTGTTTTCCGGCGGACCCGAAGGCGGGGGTGCTTGCTGCATCGCGTCCTACTGTACAGGCAGATACCTGCGCTGCCGCCTGGCGCATACCAGGAAATCGAAGTCCGTCGCGGAGCGACAGCGGCGCACGAGGTGCGCCGAGGGCGAAGGAGTAAAAAAAACGGCCGGGACGCTGTGTCCCGGCCGCTCTGGATCAATGATCCGAGGTCGATCTAGTACTCCGGCATGGGCGGCGCGGCCGCACCCTTCCTCTCCGGGATGTCGGTGATCAGTGCCTCGGTGGTGAGCAGCAGGGCGGCGATGGAGGCCGCGTTCTGCAGCGCCGAACGGGTCACCTTGGTGGGGTCGATGATCCCCGCCGCGACCATGTCGACGTACTCACCGGTGGCGGCGTTGTAGCCCTGGCCCTTGGGCAGGTTCTTCACCTTCTCGACGACCACCGAACCCTCCTCGCCGGCGTTGTCGGCGATCTGGCGAAGTGGCTCCTCGAGCGCGCGGCGGAGGATGTTGACGCCGGTCTTGACGTCACCCTCGGCCTTGACGCCGTCGAGTGCCGAGACGCAGTTGACGAGCACCACACCGCCGCCGGGCACGATCCCCTCCTCGACGGCCGCGCGTGTGGCGGACACAGCGTCCTCCATGCGGTGCTTCTTCTCTTTGAGCTCGGTCTCCGTGGCGGCACCGACCTTGATGACGGCGACACCACCGGCGAGCTTGGCGAGCCGCTCCTGCAGCTTCTCCTTGTCCCAGTCCGAGGTGCTCTTCTCGATCTCAGCCTTGATCTGCTCGATGCGACCCTTGATGGCGTCCTGCGAGCCGGCTCCCTCGACGATCGTGGTGTCGTCCTTGGTGACGGTGACGCGGCGGGCGCGGCCAAGAGAGGTGAGCTGCGTGGAGTCGAGCTTGAGGCCCACCTCCTCGCTGATCACCTGCGCACCTGTGAGGATGGCGATGTCCTGAAGCATGGCCTTGCGGCGATCTCCAAAGCCCGGTGCCTTGACGGCAACCGCGTTGAAGGTGCCGCGAAGCTTGTTGACGATGATGGTGGCCAGCGCCTCGCCCTCGAGGTCCTCAGCGATCACCAGAAGCGGCTTGCCGCTCTGCACAACCTTCTCGAGAATCGGCAGCAGGTCAGCGATCGCCGAGATCTTCTTGTCGGTGATGAGGATGTACGGATCCTCGAGAACGGCCTCCATGCGCTGGGCATTGGTGACCAGGTACGGGGAGATGTAGCCCTTGTCGAACTGCATGCCCTCGACGAGCTCGAGCTCGGTCTCGAGGCCTTTGCTCTCCTCGACGGTGATGACGCCGTCCTTGCCGACCTTCTCCATGGCGTCGGCGACGATCTCGCCGATGGCGGGATCAGCGGCCGAGATTGCGGCCACCTGGGCGATCTTCTCGCGCTCGCTGATGGGAACCGACTGCTCCTTGATGGCAGCCACCACGGCCTCGACGGCGAGCTCGATGCCCTTCTTCAGCTGGATCGGGTTGGCGCCTGCGGCCACGTTCTGGAGGCCTGCATTGATCAGCGCCTGGGCGAGGACGGTGGCGGTGGTGGTGCCGTCGCCGGCGATGTCGTTGGTCTTGGAGGCGACCTCCTTGACCAGCTGAGCGCCCATGTTCTGGAATGGCTCCTCGAGCTCGATCTCCTTGGCGATGGTGACGCCGTCGTTGGTGATCGTCGGGGAACCGAATTTCTTGTCGAGGACCACGTTGCGGCCTTTGGGGCCGATCGTGATCTTGACGGCGTTGGCGACACGGTCAACGCCCTTGCGCATCTCGTCGCGGGCTTCCGCGTCGAAGAGCAACTGCTTGGCCATCAAACTCCTCCTCCCGCCTCATGTGGACGGGTTCAAGCACACTGAGAACCTGTTCGGTTGGGAGAGGTAATCTTAGCACTCTCGGTATCGGAGTGCTAGCAGCCTCCTCCCCCGAGCGCCAGCCGTGGCGCTTGGAAGTGGCGCCGGCGCGGGCGGGGGAAGGCCGGCGCGTGCCCACCTCCCCCGCCGCTGTCAGACGGTCAGGACGGCAACCCTTGAACAGCGTGGTCGCCGATTGTGGCCACGCGGCCTGCGGCTTCACCGCCGGTGAGTATCAATTTCACACCAGCGCGCGTGCAGACCTATTCCTCCGGCGCAGTGCCACGGCGGCCAGTAGTGCCCCCGCAAGCGCAATCGCGATCAGTGGCCTGGCGAACTCCGGAATTGCCACAGGGAGGGCGCCAGACACGTAGTTGTAGCAGCACACGCCGTCGATTTCCAAAGGCATGTTGTCGATGCGCTCGTTGGCGTTGGTGGTGACATTGTCCTGGTGTGTGGTGGCGAAGGCGTAACCACCGACCTCCTCCAGCGTATTGGCCGCAGTCGGGGTGCCAACATCGGCCAGGGTCGAGATCTTGATGGTGATCGTGCACGGTTGGTTGGGTCCCGGCGTCGCGGGGCAACTGACGCCGCTTCCAGGTGTTTCTGCCAGGCCGCTTCCGGCTGGGTTGTTCGGATTGCCTGGCTCCGGGTAGACGAGGGCGTGCGGGTCGCACGCGCTCACCGAGCAGTCGTCGATGCTCTGAGTCCTGCCCGCGTAAAAGATCGGCGGCCCACTGGGCGGGAATTCCGCCGCGGCGTAGTAAAGAGTTGACGGATGGGCGGGGTCACCCGGGGTGAGCATGCTCCAGCGGGTCACATACTGGAGGTAGGCCGAACCGAGCACGCTCGTGCGAGCCGCTGCCAGAGCCGCTGCCGACAAGTCGGACACCTGCATGGTGACGGTCAGCACTCCCCCACTCAGGTCCATGGACTGGTTGCGGATGTCCATGCCAGGTACGTTGGTACCGCCGATGACGGGATACAGCGCGTCTCCCGCCGGATCGTTCATCCCGCCGACCGGCGCATTCGATGGGCCAGTGACCGCGGCTCCGAAGAGCCCGGGTCCGGAGTTCTGGCGCGCGACGGTGATGACAGCGGCTCCGGCGTGGTCAGTGCAGACCTGCGAGCCGCAGGTGCCGGTGCCGAAGCCGGGTTGAATCAGTCCGTTTGAGGTGTCGTCGTAGACGATCTCCGCCGCACCCGTGGCGTCGATGGTGACCTCGAAAAAGTCGGCCATGTTCCGGTCGCCGGCGCTGACAACGCAGCCGGTACCGTTCAGACAGATGGAGTCGTAGTGGTTTGGATGTGGCGTCACCTTGGTGACGCCGCTCAGAGTCGGCGCAGCGCCGGTGACGCCGCCGTTGACATCCTTCGGAAAGGAAGCCTGGTTCATGAAGACGTTCCACTTTTGTCCGTTATGGGAGCTCGGGTCGACCGGTTTGTCCGACCCGTACCACACCGTGTCGGCGGCGCCGGCGCCGTCCTGGTTCACCCCCATGAGGAAACCGGCCTTGATCCACGGGAAGACGTTGACAGCGTCATTCCCCGCCACGCCCGAGCTGACCTGTGTCTTCGGGGTCCAGGTCGTCCACCCGGTGGCCGCGCTCGCGGCCGAGACAAAGACCTGGCGGTTGGACGGTGTCGCGCTTCTTCCCACCCACGTGACGTCGAGGTTGCGGGCCGAGTCGATTGACGACACAACGAAGTTGGCTGCCTCGCCGGAGTCGTTGGCGACGCCAGTTGCGACGGTGATGAGCTTGCTTGGATCGCCGCACGGGTTCGTGACGGTGGGCTCGTCGAGGAAGTCCAGATTTCCGCTGGCATCGGGGGTGCCGATGTTGAGCAGGATGCTGCTCCCCGAATAGTTGGCCTGGAAGACTTTGCCGGTGACCTGGTCAATCGAGATGTAGCCGTCCGCACCGAACGGTGAGTAGATCGGGGAGTTGGCGCTGTTTGGGTCCATGCACAGGTTGCCGTTTACCGCCGTGTCTTTCTTGGTGGCATCCGTATATGTCAGCCCGGGGTCGCCCGGGACAATCGAGGTGTTGCTCTTTACCCAGTGGGCGCCGGTGACCAGATTGTTGTACTCCTGGTAGGCGAGCGGGAACGGCCCCGTGTACGCACTGCTTGCGGCCAGGTGACCTGGCCCGGGGTCCCACACCGCGATCCATTGCCTGTCCGCAGCGACCGGAGGGACGCTGGCCCCACAGGCGGCCGGGTATACCTGCTGGTTGGTCGTTGCGCCGCCATCGGTGGTCGTGGCCTGCCGCAGACAGGTGAGAGCGTACAGGTCGGAGAAGTACTGCTTGCTGTTGCGGTCGAACTGGAGCTCGGTGTCGCCGCCCCCGGGAGGAGCGTTGAATGTCATCGCCGGGCTGGGACACCCCACGGGGGAGGCAGCAGGCGGCGACGGGATGACGGGGCACGCGCTGACAGCTCGGTACGTGTGACCACCATCGACGGATCCGAACCACACACTGCGCTGAACCCCTGTTCCGAGCGGTGCGCTCGAGAACACCCGGCCGAGGGCGTCGACTCCGATATTCGGCTCACCCCCCGGGTGGATCGCGTCCACAACCGACGGCGTCTCGAATCCGATCGCCGGCACAGCGGCACGGGCGGTCGGCACGCCTGCGGCGGCGACCAAGACAACAAGGATTCCAAACGCCTTTGCGCCTCGGACCATGACACCCCTCCCTTCCTTCGCTGTGCAGCGAGGATGCCAGCGATCGGCGCAGTCTAGTCGTTCGTGCAGGGATTGAAAAGGATGAGTGTTGGGCCGGTGCCTAGACGCGGTGGTTGGCCGCGTACGCGATGAGCGAGCCAGCCTCGGACTACAGAGCAGCGTCGGCCACCAGGGGATCAGGCTTCCTCCGCCTCCGGCTCGCCGGAGGATAAGCTGCCGCGGGTGAGCAGCGAACGGCCTCTGGAACACCGCGTGGCCATCGTGACGGGCTCCTCGCGCGGCATCGGCCGGGCGATGGCGCTACGGCTCGCCGCCGAGGGTGCCGCCGTCGTGATCACCGGCAAGTCAGAGCACTCAACGGAGCGGCTGCCGGGCAGCATCCACAGCGTCGCAGAGGAGATCACCTCAGCCGGGGGCCGGGCCATCGCTGTGCACCTCGACGTTCGCAAGGAGGATGACGTCGCCACCATGGTGCAGCGCACCGTCGACGCGTTCGGGCGCCTCGACATCCTGGTCAACAACGCCGGGGCGCTCTGGTGGAAGCCGTTCCTCGAGACCCCCCTGAAGCGCTACGACCTGATGTGGGAGGTCAACGTTCGCGGCGCGTTCACCTGCGCACAACACGCCCTGCCGCACATGATCCGCAATGGCTGGGGCCACGTCGTGATGTGCTCGCCGCCGATCGGGACCGAGCCCAACCCTGGGTACGTGGCCTACATGACCACCAAGATGGGCATGACCCGCCTTGCCGTTGGGATCGCGGCAGAGCACGAGAACGACAACGTCGCCTGCAACTCGCTGTGGCCGGTGACGCTCATCGAGAGCCTCGCCACCATCAACTACAGCGTCGGCGACCGCAGCATGTGGCGTTCTCCGGACATCCTCAGCGATGCCCTGGTGGAGATGGTCACCACCGAGCCGCGCCAGCTCACCGGACGTCAGCTCCTCGATGAGCCGTTCCTGCGTGAGCGCGGCTGGAGCCAGGAGCGACTCGACGCGTACTGGCTTGAGGGGCCGCCCCCGGAGCCGGTGTACATCGACGGCCGCGCAGGGTCGTCGATGTGAGGACCCCGCCTATCATCGGTTGATGCCCCGGTTTCCCGCGCCCACGTTGCGCACTGCGCTCGCCGCGGGGGCGATGGGTGCCGGCGCGGTGATCTCGGCTCGCGCCCTGCTACGTCCGCGCCAGGGTGGCGAGCCAGGGCTGGTCGACTGGGAGGCGGTGCGCCGCACCGCCTACGAGCGCGGCGGAGCAGGCGGCGGGGAGGCCGGCACAGGTTGCGCGGAGGACGTCGCGGCGCAGTGCGACCGCATCGCCGCCGAGCTGGCGCCGTTGATGGCCGCGGTCTGCGAGCAACCGCTCGTGCACTTCCCGCGGTTCGTGGTGCTCGACCGGCACGGTTTCGTCGACGTCAACATCGGCATCGCCAAGAGGCTGATCGTCCCCATCGAGGAGCTGCGCGCCACCCTTCCGGACTCGCGCGCGACCGCACTGGGTCGCGGCGTCATGAACCGCTACGTCGGCATGCTTTTCGGGATCATGTCGCAGCGCGTTCTCGGCCAATACGACCCGGTGCTCAGCCTCGGACCGCCGGCCGAGGGGGAAACCCCGGCGCTCTACCTGGTGGAGCCGAACATCGCCGGCTTCGCGCGCATCGCCGGGGCGCCGACCGAGCCCCTGCGCCGCTGGCTCATCCTCCACGAGCTCACCCACGCGTGGCAGTTCGGCGAGCACACGTGGCTGCGTGAGCACCTTGTGGGGATGATGGACGAGATGATCCGCAGCAGCCTGAAGCACGCCACCGGTGACGGCAACGGGAGGACGCCGAACGCCAGGCAGCTGCTGGAGCGACTGCCGGACGCGGTGCGCACCCAGCTGCGCGGCATCGCCAGGCTGCAGGCGGTGATGAGCGTGCTCGAGGGCTACGCGAACTTCGTCATGCACCGCGTCGGCAAGGAGAACCTCGATCACTTCGACGAGCTCGAGGCCGCCTTTGCGCGCCGGCGCGCCCAGCGCACCGTCGTGGAGCGCGCCGTTCTGGCCATCACCGGCATCAACATGAAGATGCGCCAATACGAGGTGGGCGAGCGCTTCTGCGAAGCCGTCGCGAGCGCCGGTGGGGTCACGCTGCTCAACCGCGTCTGGGAGGGCGCCGAGATGATGCCGTCGGCCGCGGAGCTGCGTCACCCGGATCAGTGGGTCGCGCGCGCCCGCCGGTGAGCGCCAGCACCGCGGCCTCGACCACCGCGGCGCCGAGGCGGCTCACGGCACAGCGCCGGCTCGTCGCGCAGACGCTCCGTGAGGCCCGGCGCACGGTCAGCGCCGCCGAGCTCTTCGGGAGCCTGCGCGCGCTCAACCCGCACATCGGGAGAGCGACGGTCTTCCGCAGCCTCGACGTGCTCGTCGACATGGGACTGGCGCAGCGATTCGAAGGCGATGGCCACGTTCACCTCTACACCTCCTGCGAGCCGGTCCACCACCACCACCTCGTCTGCCGGACGTGCGGGACCACGACGGACATCGACGACGCTGAGGTCGAGGCGTTGATCACCTCGGTGCGCCGCCGTCACCGGTTCACCCTCGACCACCACTCCCTGGACTTCTACGGGACCTGTGCCCGATGCACCTCACCGGGGTAACGGACTACAGACGATACTGAGTATCAGTTAGGATGCCGCTGTGATCGGCATCCTGGTGGCCGCGCTCACCTTCTTCTCCACCTCTCTGGGAGGCCTGGCGGCCGTCCGGGTTCGTGATCGCATGCACCTCCTGCTCGGGTTCAGCTCGGGCGCCGTCCTGGGGGTGGCGCTCTTCGACGTGTTCCCGGAGCTGATCTCACGCAGCAGGAGTGCCGGCATCGAGGTGTCCCAGGCAATGCTCTTCGTTGCCGTCGGGTTCCTGGCGTTCTTCCTGCTCGAGAAATTCACCTCCCTCCACCATGGCCCGGGGCATGGTCACGAACACGGGCGAAAGAGCACTGACGTGGGCATGGTTGCCGCAGCCGGGCTGTCGTTCCACAGCTTCCTCGACGGCGTCGCCATCGGTGTCGGCTTCAAGACCGATCTCAAGCTCGGGGTGGCCATCGGCATCGCCGTGCTCGCTCACGACTTCGTCGACGGCCTGAACACCGTCACCATCGTCCTCGCCCACGGGAACTCGCTGCGGCGCGCGCTACGCTGGCTCCTCCTCGATGCGCTGACTCCGCTGATGGGCGCCACGGTGGCGCTCGTCGCGCCCCTCCCCAGCGGCATCCTCCCGTACATCCTCGGCAGCTTCGTGGGCGTGTTCGTGTACATCGGCGCATCGGACCTGCTCCCCGAGGCGCGCGAACACGATTCGCCGTGGCCGGCCGCCGCAACGGTCGCCGGGATGGGTCTGCTCTGGGGGGTGACGCGTCTCATCTGAGCGCGGTTGGCCGAGATCGTTGACTCGCCCGCTTCGTCACTGCCAACGTCGCCCGCGATGAAGACCGTCCGCATCGGTGCCGGCCAGGGCTTCTACGGGGACACACCCGACGGCGCGGTCGGGGTCGCCGAGCGCGGCGACGTTGCCTACATCTGCTGCGACGCGCTCGCCGAGCTGACCATGGCCGTCCTCCAGAAGGACCGCATGCGCGATGCCGGCGGCGGGTTTGCGCGCGACCTCCCGGCGTTCATGCGCGCGCTGCTGCCGGTGACCCGCGGCAAGGGCATTCGCATCATCACCAACGGCGGAGGCATGAACCCCGTGGCCGCGGCGGCAGCGGTGCGCCAAGTCGCCGGCGAGCTGGGCATCGACGGTCTGCGCGTGGCCACGGTCAGTGGGGACGACATCACTACGCGATTCGACGAGCTGCGCGCGCGGGGCGCGGAGCTGCGCAACATGGACACCGGCGCCGACCTGGCCACGATCCGAGACCGCACGGTCTTCGGCGTCGCCTACCTGGGCGCGCGCCCGGTCGTCGAGGCACTCGCGCGCGGCGCCGACGTGGTGGTGACCGGGCGGGTGGCCGACGCGTCCCTGTTCCTGGCCCCGATGGTCCATGAGCTGGGCTGGCGATGGGACGACTGGGACCGGCTCGCCACCGGCGTGGTGCTCGGCCACCTCATGGAGTGCTCCGGCCAGGCGACGGGTGGAAACTTCAGCGGCGACTGGTGGAACATCCCCGACCTCGACCGCGTCGGCTACCCGGTGTGCGAGGTGGGTGAGGACGGCTCGGCGTTGCTGACGAAACCGGCCCAAACCGGGGGCCGGGTCAGCGTCGAGACCGTCGCCGAACAGTTGCTGTACGAGGTGCTCGACCCGCATCGCTACCTCAACCCCGACGTCGTCGCCGACTTCACCAGCGTTCGCCTCGAGGACTCAGGCGCCGACACCGTGTCCATCAGCGGTGTGCGCGGGAGTGCTCGGCCCGATCAGCTCAAGGCGGTGATCGGCTACCTCGACGGCTGGCTCGGCGCCGCCATGATCGGCTACTCCTGGCCGAACGCACTCGCCAAGGCGCGCCACGCCGCGCTGCTCATCGACCGCCTCGCCGAGCGTGCCGGGGTGGTGCCGCTGGAACAGGTCACCGAGTACATCGGCATCGATTCCCTGCACGGCGACGCAGCCGACCTGGGTGCGGCGGCCGACGCCAACGAGGTGACGCTGCGCATCGCCGGCCGATTCGCGACCGAGGCTGAGGCGCGCAGCTTCCCGCGGCTGGCCACGCCGCTGGCGCTCAACGGGCCACCGTTCATCGGCGGCGGCAGCACCCCTCAGGCGGCCCGCGCGCTGCTCGGGGTCTGGCCCACCCTGGTGCCGCGCGAGCACATCGAAGATGGCGTCGAGGTCGTCGTCGACGAGGTCGCGCGGTGAGCTGCGAGGTGACGCTCGCCGACATCGCCCGGGCGCGCAGCGGCGACAAGGGCGACCTCGCCAACGTCGCCCTCTTCGCCGCCGACGACGCCGTCTACGCCGCGCTGGTCCGTGAGGTCACCGCGGAGCGGGTGCGGGCTCACTTCGGTCGCTTCGTTCGTGGCGAGGTCGAGCGATTCGAGGTGCCCAACGTGCGCGCCCTCAACTTCGTCCTCCACGAAGCGCTCGACGGCGGGGCGGCGCGGTCTCTGCGCAGCGATCCCCTCGGCAAGTCCTACGGCTCGCTGCTGCTGCGCATGCGCGTCACGCTCACCGACGACGAAGCGGCCACAGCCCCGGCGCGGCAGGCGCCACCCCGCTGACCCGGCTCAGATCTTCGCGAGCACCCTGCTGCGCCGGCGCTCGTATTCGACCTCGCTGATCTGGCCGCGATGGCGCAGGCCGCGCAGCCCGCGGATCTCGCTGAGCAGCTCGATGAGCGGCGCGTCCTGGCGCGGCAGGGTCCACTGGCGTTGATTGCCGGTCGTCTGCAGCTGCGGCGGCCTGGTGTCCCAGCTGCGCAGGAAGAACACCGCCTTGAGAGCGTGGTAGGGCAGCGCGTACACCTCCGCCCTGTCCGCCTCCGGGGTGAGCAGCTCGAGCGTCATGCCGTTGCGGTGCCGCTCGGGCACCCTGCGCAGCAGCCCCTTGACCACCTCGCCGTCCCAGAAGTGCAGCGCCACCTTGCGGAGCACGTCGTCCGGCACCGGCTCGGTGATCTCTTCGCGGCCGAGCAGGACGCGTTTCACCGACGCCAGCGGCACGATGGCCGAGTGGGTGTTGTCGCGCGGGCTGTCGAAGCTCAGCTCGAACTCGGCGCGCTCGAGGTCCAGATCCGGGGTGCGGCCCTCGGCGACCTCGTCGTCAGCGAAGCGAACGAAGACGCGGCGTTCCCCCTCGTCGGTATCCAGCCGCCACGTCTCCATTGCCATATCCCTTCCGCCGCCACAGTCCCGGTACGCCGCACGACCGCTCGGCCCTGCAATTGGTTAGACGCTGGGCCAAAGGCAAACCTTGCAGGCGTCAACAGACCCGCAGAAGCCTGTGGAAAGCGGTGGTATACTCGCCGCGATCGGGGCAAACGTCCCCGTCATGGAGGGGGACGGTCACGGACCAGACGCGAGGCTCTGTTCCTGCTTCCGACGACCTGGCTCTGATCACGGCGTACCTGGCGGGGGACGTTGGAGCCTTCGACGTCCTCTTCCAGCGGTACCACGCCCGCGTCCGCGCGGTGTGCCTGCGCTACGTCGGCGACGAGGCGCTCGCCGAGGACCTGGTCCAGGAGACTTTCTACAACGTCATCCGCGCGCTGGCGCGTGTCGACCAGAGCTTCAACTTCGGCGCCTGGGTGCACCGCATCGCGGTGAACATCTGCCAGGACGAGCTGCGCCGGCGCAACCGCCGCGCCCTGCACATCCACCAGGGCCGTGGCGACCCCGAAGAGGCGATGCTGAAGATCGCCGACCGGGATCGCAGTGGCCACCCCGAGGACGCGCTGGAGATGAGCAGCCTGCGGCAACTGGTGTGGGAGGTGGCCAAGAAGCTTCCCGAGCGGCAGCGCATGGTGCTCACGCTGCGCGAGCTGCAGGGCCTGTCCTACGCATCCATCGCCCGCGTCATGGGTATCACCGACGCGGCCGTCGAGACCCTCCTGCATCGCGCCCGAAAGCGCTTCAAAGAGGAGTACCTGCGCCTGGACAGCCCGCCGGAGGAGCGCACCCACTGCGCTGAGCTCGCCTTCATGATGAGTCGCGGCAAGCTCAGCGCCGCCGACCAGCGCGAGGCCATTGAGCACCTGGAGAGCTGCGCGCTCTGTCGCAACGCCTACCAGACGACGACCGTCGGCTTCCGAGCGCAGCACGCGGTGGTGCCGGCATAGGGCGGATGGTCGGCGGCGGCACGGGCCGGCCGCGCGTGGTCTGCGCACCGAACGCGTTCAAGGGCACGCTCTCTGCCGCCGGGGCGGCGCGCGCGCTGGCCCGCGGAGTCACCGACGCAGGCGGGGTGGCGGCGTCCATCGCCGTCGCGGACGGCGGTGACGGCACGCTCGACGTCCTCCTCGCGGCGGCCGGATCCGCCGCGCGGGTGCAGCGAGTGCGGGTCACCGGACCGGTTGGGCGGCAACGGCTCGCCCGGCTCGGCTGGGTCGCCGCCGACGTGGCCGTCGTCGAGATGGCCGAGGCCGCCGGCCTGCGCCTGCTCGGGGCCGGGCGTGACCCGATGGGTGCCAGCAGCCGCGGCGCCGGCGAGCTCATCGTCGCCGCCCTGGAAGCCGGGGCCCGTCGGGTCATCGTCGGGGTGGGCGGCAGCGCCTCGACCGATGGCGGGGCGGGGATCCTCACGGCGCTGGGAGCGCGCCTCCTCGACCGTGCGGGCCGGCCAGTCGGTCGCGGCGGCGGCGCCCTGCTCTCCATCGCCGCGGTCGACCTCTCCGCCGTCGACCCGCGTCTGCGCACCACCGCGATCGAAGTGGCGATGGATGTGCGCAGCCCGCTGTTCGGTCCTGACGGGGCCGCCCACGTCTTCGGTGCGCAGAAGGGCGCCGACGACAGCCAGACGCGCACGCTCGACGCGGGGCTCCGCCATCTTGCCCGGCTGGTCGAGGAGGCCGCCGGGCTGGCGGGGCTGGCGGAGCGCCCCGGCGCCGGGGCGGCCGGGGG
>NZ_JAEKNS010000035.1:0-3686 GCF_016464765.1 Candidatus Aeolococcus gillhamiae
TGGGCTGCACCCCAGTAGTGAGACAACAAGTTAAGGTGGGACCCAACTGTACAGCGCCTGCGCGAACTCCGTCGGCGGGCGATAACCGAGGACGGATGGCAGACATTCTCGATTGTACGGGTGTTCCACGAAACGCTCAAGGGGCCCGAGTATCGAAAGTCCGAATCCCGCCGTGCCTTCCGGGTCTGCGACGATGCGTCTCAAAGTTCCCCGCTGCGGTGCACACTCAGGGCGTGTTTGGTGAAGACTCTCGTGGGTAACTCCTCGGATCTGCATTGTTAGTCGCTAATCTGATGGAGCGGTTGACCGGTGATGGTATAGTAGCGGCACAGCCCGAAGCGTATGTCGACAATTGCCGATGCAGCGAGATGACCGAGGCTGCGGGCACGATCCCCGTGACGCTCGGCACGTCGTACCGGAGGACCACCCATGGACGCAAATGTCGCCACAGACACACTCGGATCCCCCTCGCCTGCGCAGATTCAGCAGCTGTACCAACTCGTGGGCGGCTACCGGGTGTCGCACGCGATCTACGTCGTCGCCAAGCTCGGCATCGCCGACCTGCTGGCGGATGGCCCGAAGGGGAGCGACGAACTGGCGCGGTCGACGGAGGCCAACGAGCCCGCGCTCTACCGCGTCCTGCGTTTCCTCACGGGCGTGGGGCTGTTCGACGAGGTCACCCCGCGTCGCTTCGGTCTGACCGCGCTCGGCGTCGGCCTCCGCACGGACACTCCCGGGTCCATCAGCCCGATGGCGCTCATGGCGCTGGACCGGTTCGAGTGGCAGCCGTGGGGCGACCTGCTGCACAGCGTACGGACCGGCGAGACCGCCTTCGACCATGTCCATGGCATGGGGGTCTTCGACTATCTCCGCGAGCATCCCGACAGCAGGGAGCTCTTCCATCGGGCGATGACGAGTAACACGGCACGGTCGGGCGACGCGATCACGCGGGCATACGACTTATCCGGCGTCCGGCGCCTCGTCGATGTGGGAGGCGGCCATGGCTTGCTGCTCGCGACGGTCCTCCAGGCATACCCGGCGATGCGTGGCGTGTTATACGACCTGCCCGAGGTGGTCGCGGGGGCGGCACCGGCACTGGAGGTGGCGGGCGTTGCCGACCGCTGCGAGGTGGTCGGCGGGGATTTCTTCGCGACGGTCGCACCGGGCGGCGATGCCTACGTCCTGCGCCAGATCATCCACGATTGGGACGACGCCCGCGCGGCGGCGATCCTGACGAACTGTCGGCGGGCGATGGAGGATGGCGGCAAGGTACTCGTGCTCGAACGCGCCATCGCGCCCGACTACCGTCAGGCCATGGCGGAACTGCACCTCGATATGGAGATGCTGGTCAACGTGGGCGGAATCCAGCGCACCGAGGCAGAATACGGCGCGCTCTTCGCCGCGTCCGGGTTGCGACTGAGCGCCGTCGTCCCGCTCGGTGACACGCTGCACTACAGCGTGTACGAGGGAGTGTCGGCCTGAGGTGGTGGTTCGAGGCGGGTTCATCTATCCCGTGCCAGTCGACGCATGAGTATATGACTCTTCCGCAGGCAACGTCGTATGACGAGCCGCAGCAGACAGGGCAATCGCACTAATTTTGAGGGGCATTTTCCGATGTTTCTCAGGAGCATTGCCCCGTACCCCTACGTTTCGTGACCGTTGCCTCGCAACGCATCGACCCGAATTGTTGGTTTTCGTCACGAAGGGCAGCGGAGCATACGAATCATCGGCCCAAAGCCCATTTACCGAAGAAAGTGCGGATGGGCCGAATTTAGATGCGATTGCCCTGCCGCAGCAGATGCCTCAATCCCTACTGCGCTTCCTCCAGTGCTTCCAGCACCACGAGCGCTTCGAAGACGGGCAGCTTCGGCATGCTAAACACCTCGCGCGCCGCGAGCTCGCAATCTTCCCGCCCTTCGAGGCGCTCGGTCCGCTTGCCCGCCTCTCAACGGTCCCCAAAGAGAGAGGGGCAGGTTATGGCGGGAACAGGTTCTGCTCGAACTCGACCGGTGGCATGTAGCCGAGTGCCGAGTGCAGGCGCCTCTCGTTATAGACATCCCTGAGGAAATGATCGATCGAGGCTCTCGCTTCTGCCAGGGTCTCATAGTCGTTGAGGTAGACCTCCTCGTACTTGAGCGTCTTGATGAAGCTCTCCGCCTTGGCGTTGTCGTAAGGATTGCCCCGCCGGCTCATGCTGATCTGGATGCCTCGATCTTCGAGCAGTTGAGTGTAGATGTGGCTGGCATACTGCACGCCACGATCGGAGTGATGCACTAAGCCGGGGGCGACCGCCCGCGCGGCGAGCGCCCGTTGCAAGGCTGTGATCGTCAAGATGGCATCCAAGTGACGGTCGAGTGACCAGCCGATGCAGCGACGACTGAAGGCATCGAGGATGACGGCCAGGTAGACGAACTCGCGGGGCAAACGCACGTACGTAATGTCCGCGACCCAGAGTTGATTGATCCCCGTCAGCGTCAAAGAGGGGACTAGATTCGAGTAGACCGGCCAGCCGTGGGCGGCATCGGTCGTGGCGACGAAGCGCCGGTGGCGCAGACAGAGCAAGTTGTCTTCGCGCATCAGGCGGAGCACCCGCTTGTGATTGACGACGACGCCCGCGCGCTGAAGGTGTGCTGTGATGCGCCGGTAGCCATAGGCCGGGAACTCCAGGGCAGTCCGCTGGATGTGATCGCGTAACGCGATGTCGGGATCAATCGGCTCACCGCTGTCGCGGTAGCGGTAGAAGGTGGCACGCGGGAGATGGACTGCCGCGCATAGGCGACGGATCTGGCCCGGGGGCGCGTCCCGGGCGATGGCCTGACTCATTTCCCGGCGGCTTGCTTGGCCTCCAGGCGCGCCAACAGCCGTTTTAAAAAGGCATTCTCGATTGTGAGTTGGCCGATCAGGCGCTCGAGTTCGGCGATCTTGGCCTCGTCACTGTACGCCTTCCCGCTCCCCGTAAAGGCCTGCTGGCCATACTGGGCGTACTGCGCCTGCCATTTGCGAATCAGATTGGGATGGAGTTCGTGCTCGCGGCCGGTCTGGGCGAGGGGCTTGCCAGCCTCAACTTCGCGGATGACTTGGAGCTTGAACTCGCGGGTGAACTGACGGCGATGCCTGGTCATCGGTGACCTCCCGTGCTGAGAGTGCCACCTTAACCTATTGTCTCATTTCGGGGGTTCACTCCACACGGCACAACTCGATCGGGATGACAATGGATCGCGTCCGCAACGTGGCTACGCCGGGACACCTTCGATAACGGCATGCCCGGCGGCGGTCGGGAAGACCTCCGTCAGCCGGAATCCGGCCGCCGCGAAGAGTGCGGCGTATTCCTCCCGCGTGCGCTCTTGCCCACCCGGCGCTACCAGCATATTCAGGTCCGAGAACTTGCCGTCGCGCCCCTCATTGGGCGGATCGACCGCCCACTCAATCACGAGGAGCCGTCCCGCTGCACCAACCGACCGCCGACACGTCGCCAGGATCGCCGTTGCCTCCGCATCCTCCCAGTCGTGCAGGATCGCGCGCAGGATATAGGCGTCGGTCCCCTCCGGCAGCGCCGCGAAGAAGTCCCCACCCACAACCTCGCAGCGCTCCGTGATCCCGGCATCCCGCAACAGCTGCTCGGCATTGGCTACTACATGGGGCTGGTCGAAGAGCACCCCCCGCATCTTCGGATACTTCATGAGGAC
>NZ_JAEKNS010000127.1:0-4252 GCF_016464765.1 Candidatus Aeolococcus gillhamiae
GCGCGGCGCTGCTGGCCGCCGCGGTGCTCGGTGGGGCCAGGCCGGCACGCTTTCCCTGGACCGGCGTGCCGCTCGGCGTCGCCGGCGCGGCGGCGCTGGTGGCGATCTCGCTTGTCGGCGTGCCCGCTGTCACTCTCGGCGCCAGAGCGCAGCAGGCCACGCTGGCGTGGTGGGTGCCACTGGTGACGGTGGTCGCGGCAGCGGAGGAGCTGGTCTTTCGCGGGGTGCTCTTCGACGCGGTGAGGGTCCGGTCCAGCGACGCGGTAGCCATCGCGGTGACCGCCCTGCTCTTCGCCGCCATCCACCTGCCGTTGTATGGAGCCGCGGCGTTGCCCATCGACCTCTGCGTCGGCGTCTTCCTCGGCTGCCTGCGCGTCGGCGCCGGCACCGTCACCGCGCCGCTCATCGCGCACGTGCTCGCCGACGTCGCCACGGGGTGGGTGGGATGAGCCGGCGTGCCGGGCTCACCGGCGCCGCGCTCGCACTCCTGGCGCTGGCAGTGGTGCGCGGCAGCGGCGGTGGGCCGCCGCTGTACGACGGCATCTGCCTGCCGCCCCACTACCTCTCGCTCGGCGCGAGCCCAGGGCCCAAGTCGGTGTCCGAGACGTTCACCGCCGCCGAACTGGCGCAGACGTTCGAGCTGGCCGACGACCCCAACACCCCGCAGGCACAGCTCATCGTCACCGCGTTAGCGCTGGCGCCGGCGACGGGCAACTCGACAGTGACGGTGTCGATCGCCCCGGTGCAATCGCCCGCGGTCAAGCCCCCCGACGGCACCGTCGACGGCAACGTCTACGACTTCGAGGCGCGCTCCAGCGGCCAGTCCGTGCAGCTGGCCGCGGGCAAGCTCGCCGCCATAGTTTTGGGGGCGACCAGCACCGGCGGCCCGCAGATCGCCATCGAGCACTTCGACGGCACCCGCTGGACGCCGGTGGCGAAAACGGTCCAGAGTGGGTGCGGCACCACGTACCAGGCGAACACGCCGACGCTCGGCCTCTTCGCGCTGGTGGCCCAGGGGCAGACGCCCGCGACGGGCGGGGCCGCACCACCCAGCGGGGGCAGCCCGACGATCCTGGTGATCGTCCTCATCCTCGCGGTCATCGCCGTCCTGGTGTTCGTCATCCTGATCGTCGCCGTGCGGATAAGCAGGCACCGCGGCCGCAGGGGCAGGCGGCGGCGCTGACCGGCTCAGCGGAAGTCGTGTGAGGGAGGGGCGGCCACTGTCGTTGCCGCGTCCGGGTCCAGCGGCACGCCGTCGCCGTCGAGCGCGGTCACCGTCTCCACCACCAGGTTGACCCGGCCGCGCTCGTTCTGCAGGCATCCCTCCACCATCAGCAGCGGGTTGTGGTTGGCCACCCGGCGCGTGCGGGTGACCACCGCCGGCCGGAAGATGAGGTCGAGGTGGGCGTCCTCATCGGCAAGCGTGAAGAAGCGGAAGCCGCTCGCCGAGGCGGGCGCCTGGCGGGCGATCACCAACCCGGCCACCCGCACCCTTGTGCCGTCGGCCACGTCGCGGATGGTGGCCAATGGGCGGCAGTTCAGCGCGGCGAGCTGAGCGCGGATGAAGGAGAGCAGGTGACGGCCCGTGCTCACTTCGCTGAGCGCGTACTCGGTGAGGACGCGGGTGCGCTCGTCCATCTCCGGCAGCGCCGGGGGCGTGACCGGTAGCTCGAGCAGCGGTGGCAGCGGATCGGCCTCGAGCCGGCGCACAGCCGGGGTGTCATCGCCGAGCCGGCTGCCGGCGAGCGCGCCCCGGCCGCGCGGCGGACGCCGCGCTGAGGGGGTGGCGGGGACATCAGCGGCGCGGCGGGCGGCGGTGCGTGGGGGCAGGCTCTCCTCCACCTGCTTCAGCTCCCAGAGCAGCTCGCGGCGGTGCCGCCCCGGCTGCACGGCGTCGAAGGCGCCGGCCAGCACCAAGTTCTCCATCGCCCGCCGCGGCAGCAGGGTGTGCCGCCAGAAGTCGCGCAGCGACGTGGCCCCGGCGAGCGCCGCCGCCTCGCAGGCGATGCGCGCCGCCGGCCCGAGCGCTTTCATGTAGTTGAAGCCCAGCCGCACCGCACCGTCCTCCATGGTGCAGCGGGCGCGGCTGCGGGCGACGTCGACGGCAAGGAATTGCACCCCGTGGCGCTTGGCATCCTCGACGAGGACCGAGGGGTGATAGAAGCCCATCGGCTGGGCGTTGAGCAGTGCGCACACGTACTCCGCGGGATGGTGCAGGCGCAGCCACGCGGTCTCGTACGCGGTGCGCGCAAAGGCGGCCGCGTGGCTCTTGCAGAAGCCGAACTGGGCGAAGCCGGCGACGCCCTTGAAGATCTGTTCGGCCACCGCGACGGGCATGCCGCTGACCGACCCGCACTTGCTCACGAACTCGTCGCGCAGCTCCTCCATCTCGATGCGCGAGCGGTGCCGGTTCATGGCCCGCCGGAACCGGTCCGCCTGGCCCGCGGTGTAGCCGGCCACCTCCATGACGATGCGCAGGATCTGCTCCTGGTAGAGCACCACTCCCATCGTTTCTGCCAGGATTGGCTCCAACGAGGGATGCAGGTAGGTGACCGGCTCCAGCCCCTGGCGACGGCGCAGGTAGGGGTTGACGGCGTCGCCCTGGATGGGGCCGGGACGGATGATCGCCACCTGCACGATGAGGTCGTTGAACTCGCGTGGTTGGGACTGCCACAGCGACTGCTGCTGGGCGCGCGACTCGATCTGGAAGAGGCCGATGGTGTCCACCTTCTGGATCGACGCATACACCGCCGGGTCATCGAGCGGCAGCGCGTCGAGGTCAGGACGCTGCCCGGTGCGCTCCTCGATGTGGTCGAGGCACTCAGCGATCGCCGACAGGGTGCGCAGGCCGAGCAGGTCCATCTTGATGAGCCCGAGGTCCTCGACGTCGTCCTTGTTGAACTGCACGACCACGCGCCCGGGCATGGTGGCGCGCTCCACCGGGGCCACGTCGACGAGCGGCTCACCGGTGACCAGCATGCCGCCGACATGAATGCCGAGGTGGCGCGGCGTGCCCTCGATCTGTTGCAGGACATTGATGAACTGCCCCCACGGCAGGGAGGCGTGCGGGTCGCTGCTATCGACACCTGCGGTCTCCAGTGCCGCGGCGACATCGACCATGTACCAGCCGTCGACGGACTTGGCGAGCTTGTCGATGAGCATCTCGGGAAAGCCCATCGCCGCGCCTACCTGGCGCATCGCCATGCGCGGCCGGTAGGTGACCACGTTGGCGACCATGCCGGTGCGATCGGCGCCGTACTTCTCGTAGACGTACTGCAGCACCTGCTCGCGATGGTCGGTGGAGAAGTCGATGTCGATGTCCGGCGTGCCCTGGTGGTCCTCGTGGAGGAAGCGCTCAAAGAGAAGATCGTGCGCCACCGGGTCGACGCGGGTGATGTCGAGCAGGTAGGCGACGATGCTGTCGGCGGCACTCCCCCTCCCCTGTCCCGGGATGTGCTGCTCGCGTGCGAAACGCATGATGTCCCAGGTGATCAGGAAGAACTCCGCGAGCTTGGTCTTCTCGATCACCTCGAGCTCGCGCTGCAGCCGCGCCGCCACCGCACGGGTCATCGGTCGGTACTTGCGCTGCACCGATTCCTGGCAGAGGCGATAGAGAACGGAGAAGGGGGTTTCCCCGTCCGGGACAGGAAAGCCCGGGAAGCGCGACTCGGTGAAGTCGAGCTCGACGTCGCACTGCGAGGCGAGGTGGGCGGCGAGGTCGAACGCCTCGGGGTGGTCGGCGAGAAGGCTGCGCAGCTCCACCTCACTGCGCAGGCGGTGCTCGGCGTTGGGCAGGAGCAGGCCGTGCGCGGCAGCGGCGTCCAGCGTGGTGCGGTGGCGGATCGCGGTGAGCACGTCGAGCAGCGGCTTGTCGCCATGGTTGGCATGAACAGGGAGGCCGCTGGCCACCAGGGGGACGCCGGTGCGGCGGGCGAGCAGGGCCGTCTGCGCGGCCAGCCAGGAATCACCGGGATGGCGGTGATGGCTGAGCAGAAGAGCGACGCGGTCGCGCCCGAAGCAGTCGCGCAGCTGCTCGGCGCGTCGGGTGGCGCCACGCAGGTCGCCACGCACCAGGGCGGTGGTGATGACGCTCTCGGGACCGCCGGCGAGCACGGTGCAGCCGTCGAGGTCGGCGGGGTCGACGGTCGCCGGCTCGCCGTCAGCCAGCGTGGTGGTCGAGGGCAGTCCCGGCCAGCCCTGCGGGAAGGGGCCGGCGGTGGGCCGGAGCGAAGCGGGCCGTTCCGGGGGCGGC
>NZ_JAEKNS010000087.1:0-21107 GCF_016464765.1 Candidatus Aeolococcus gillhamiae
TGTGTCATCCTGTCCTGGGCCATCGTGGGTCTCCTGGTTTGGGTTGAAGCTTTCCAAGAGAACTCCGCGGTGGCCTTCTTTGTCTACCTCGCCGGCAGGCTGGGGCTCACCCGGATTTACACCACACTACGGGACATCACTGGAGTGAGGTTGCGGACGCAGGTCAGTCGACAGGGACGATCGGTGCTCTGCCGTGCAGGTTGGCGCTGCCTGCAGAGCAAACGTTAGCGTCGGTACGGCCGTTCTGCGTACGCGACGAGGAGACGCTGCGGCCGTCGACGGCTGTGCCGGCTCCGCGGCGGCGACTCGGTTCCGCCCCTGTGCCTTGGCCCGATACATGGCGAGATCCGCGGCGCGCACGGCGTCGTCTAGTGTCGGGCCGTTCGCGGGGAACACCGCAACCCCGACCGACGCCGTCACCGGCGGCCCCGGCTCCGGATGTGGCATGGTCGCCACGGCGTGCCGGACGGTCTCCGCCACGCGCAGCGCGCCGTCCATGCCGCTCTCGTGCAGCAGGATCAGGAACTCCTCACCGCCAAAGCGCACCACCTCATCACCGGTCCGGACCGCCGCGCGGAGAGTGCGGGCCACGTTTCTCAAGGTGCGATCCCCTGCGGCGTGCCCGCCCGTGTCGTTCACCCGCTTGAAGTGATCCAGGTCGAGCAGCAGAACGCCGATCTCGGCACCACCGCGTAGGACGCGGGCCGCCTCCTGCGCCGCCATCTCATCCCACCACCTGGTGTTGTGCAGGCCGGTGAGCGAATCGGTGCGGGCACGGTCCTCGAGCTGGTGGTACAGCTGCGCGTTGTGCCAGGCGGCGGCGGTCACGTGCGCAACCAGCGCGCAGTGCTCGAGGTCGCGCGTGCTGAACGCGTTGGCGCCGTTGCGCCAGACATCGAGGACGCCGATGCGGTGATCGCCCGCAACGAGCGGGATCACCAGCAAGGATTCGGTGGCGTCGTCGCGTTCGGTCCCCGGGACCGTGCTGGCCGCGGGATGCGCCACGGTGTTGTCGCAGTTGTACGGGAGCCCACGCATGAACGCCCAGCCGGTGATGCCCTTGCTCATCGGAAAGGGTTGGTCACGCAAGGCCTCGATGTCCTGGCCTGCGACCACCAGGGGTCGCAGCGTGTCCGTCTCCCAGCTGGCGTCGAAAATCGCCAGCGCGCTCATCGGCATGATGCGCGGTAGCAGCTCGGTGATGACGTTGAGGATGCGCATCGGGTCGTGCTCCGCCTGGACGCGTTGGGCGATCTCCCCCAAGGCATGAGCGAAGGTGTCGTCAGCCGGTGCTTCAACCGCGTGTTCGGGAAGGTCGGCGACCCGGGTGGCCACCAGCGCGGCCCGCTCCGGTGCCTCGAGCTTGCGGGGCTCGTGCTGGCGAAACCACGACGGACCCACCACCTGGTCGCCGGGGACCGCGACCGCACCGTCGAGGACGAGAGGAGCGCTGAGGTGCTCGCCGCTGCCGAACTGCACGCCCAAGGCGACCAGCGTCATCGCGGTGGCCTGGTCGTCGACCCCTCGCGCGATGAGGCGGACGTCGAGCCGCGCCGCGAAGGAGATCAGGCCGGCGAGCTCCGCGCGGGCGGTGAGGCTGTCACGCAGGCCCGCGACCAGCTCGGCTCTGAGGAGGAGATAGTCCGGTCGCACGGCGAGGATGCGCTCGTGCCCGACGGTCGGCCAGCCTTCTGCTTCGAGGGCGAGGAGAAAGCCGGCGGCGCGCAGCTCTGCCGCGCGATCGCCGATGGCAGACCCCTCGTCTATCGACCCGTCCCGGGGCAGGGTCCAGGCGACCTCCGACGGCACCACCCCGGGTCGTGTGGCGAGCTGCGCTGGCTGAAAGGCGCCGCTGTCGGCGATTCCCTGGGGACAGGGCACGAAGAGCACAGCAGGGGACGTCTGCTGCGCGCTGTCCAGGGCCCGCTGCGCCAGCGCGATCGGGTCGAGGTCGGACGGCGGGCGCGAGATCACCTCATAGGCGATGGTCGCCCGATCGGAAATGCTGAAGACTGGAAGCAGCGCGCTACCTGGCGTGGTGAGGCGCGAATCCGCTGGCGGATTGTTTTCCGCGCGACTGTGATCCATATCACCAAGCTTCGGCACCGCCCGGGCGGTGACCATGTTCCCCTGACTACGGATGCGTAACGGTGACGACCGCGAACGCCTATGCCAGGTTGCGCGGGAGGGCCGTCCACCGTCGCCGTGTGTCGGCGCTTGTCTCGGTCCAAGCGTTCGGCAGCGGCGTCGTTCTCGTCGTCCTGGCGACCGAACGACGGCTCGGAGGGATGCGTTGGTGCGCCATCTGCGTTTATGTCGGTCCGTTCTTCATGGCCTGCGCGCTGTCGTCGGGCTCGGAGGCGGAGAATGTCGCGGCTGTCTCGCCGCGGGCAGCCGTGGCGATGCGGAGATAGCCCTGGGCTTGGTCGACGAGCAACAGACTGCCGCAGACGGGCGTCACTCCAGTGGCGATGAACCGGCATTGGCAAGCTCAGTCGGAGCGCGCTGATGGCTTTCGCGTCGGCCGAAAATCACCCGGTGCGACCGGGCTAGTGCACCGTCCAGCAAATAGCTTGACGGTGAGTCGTGGGTGTGGAATGATGTCGTCGTGTCATCGGCGGCTGCCCCACTCTACGTCTCCGCCGCCCAGCGCGATGTCTTAGAAACCTGGGCTCGGAGCCAGGCGATTCCGCATCGCCAAGTGCAACGAGCACGGATCGTGCTGCTCGCCGCCGATGGCATCGCCAATGAAGTGATCGCGGCGCAGCTGAACACCTCCAAGCCGTCGGTGCTGAAGTGGCGCGCCCGATTCGCCGAGGCCGGCGTGGATGGGCTCGACGACGCGGCGGGGCGGGGCCGACGCCCGATTTACGGGCGCAAGTTCGTCGAGAAGGTGGTCAGCACCACGCTGCGCAAGCCGCCGCGCGGAGTGACCCACTGGAGCACCCGAAGCCTGGCCGCTCAGCTGGGCGTCAGCCACGGCACCATCAACACGATCTGGCGCGACATGGGGTTGCAGCCTCACCGGACGCGCACCTTCAAGCACAGCAACGACCCCTTGCTCGAAGAGAAGGTCACGACATCGTCGGCCTCTACATGCATCCCCCCGAGAACGCGATCGTGCTGTGTGTCGATGAGAAGACCCAGATCCAGGCACTGGATCGCACTCAGCCACTGCTGCCGATGAAGCCACATCAGGTGGAGCGGCGCAGTCATGACTACGTCCGCCACGGCGTCACCAGCCTCTTTGCCGCTCTCGAGGTGGCCACCGGCGCGGTCACCGGCACCTGTTACGAGCGCCACCGCCACGAAGAGTTCCTCGCCTTCCTCACCCTGCTGGTCCGCGTCTATCCCCGCAAGCAGCTCCACATCGTCCTCGACAACGTCTCCTCCCACCAGACGCCCGAGGTGAAGCGCTGGCTGCGCCTCCATCCGCGCGTTCAGTTGCACTTCACGCCGACGGGATCGAGCTGGATCAATCAGGTGGAGACTTGGTTCTCGATCCTCAGCCGGCGCGCCATCCGGCGTGGTGCTTTCAAGAGCCTCGGCGCCCTGATCGACGCCATTCAGGGCTTCCTCGATGCCTGGAACGAGAGCAGCAAGCCCTTCGTCTGGGTGAAGTCAGCCGAGCAGATCCTCGCCGGGATGCACCGTCAACCTTTCAAAAAGACAGTGCACTAGCCACAGCTCACAGGGGGCTAGCGTTTCGAACTGGCCGCGCGGCGCTCCGGACCGCTCAGACATTTCAAGCAGCGGGACGTCGCGTTTCGGCCGTATGTCTTCAGACGGCGGATGCTTCAGGCGGCGCGCTCCATCCAGCGTGCGATGCTCGCGAGGCCATGCCTACGCACGCAGCCGGCTGACGAACTCCAGGCTAAAGACAGGGTCTGCTTTCTACCGCCGCGCCAGGTGTGCACGAAGGGCAACGGTCCGGTGGCTGGGACGTGGTTGTGTCCGATCCGCCAGGTGAATTGCAGGTGTTGTAGTACGTGATGACCACACCCATGGCGGGAGAAGCGGGCGCCCTGCGCCTCGCGCCGCGCGCCTCGGCTCGCGGGCCCGAACACCACTTTCTGCAGGTAGTGCGTCTAGGAATTTCTAGACACGTACTCTCGGCGAGTCTCAGGCGGTCGGCCGTCGACCGAAGCCGGACCATTCCGTATTCAAATCAGCCGCTGGAGCGGGAGACGAGGCTCGAACTCGCGACCCTTACCTTGGCAAGGTAGCGGCTCAATTCTGTATTCGAGAGAGGGTGAAAATGGCCTCAAGACGACTACTTACCCCCAATTTCCACGGGGCTCCACGCCGGCCCCGTGGCGGTCCAATCTGACCACACCGCGTTCCCAAAGGGAGCAAATAGTGCAACGCGCACGTCCGAACTCACCGCAACCGCGTGGGCTGGGAGGGAGACTCCACGTCTGCGTGTGGCGCCTGTGGGACTCCGGTTGTGATGGGCGGGGATCGCCGTGGCGCTTCGTCCGGAGTGCGAATTGGCCGCTATCTTCCAGCGCACGCCTTGCCGATGGCCGCCGCGCAGGGCGGCGGCCACTCCCCACCGCCGCAAGACCGGGCGCTTGAGCATGGCGAGGTGGGCATGGACGACACCCCCGTCGCGTGGGGTCCTTGTCGCACATCGGGCGAGTCCGCGACCGATGCAATCGTGACCACCTCCGCGTGCTACGTGCATTCGACAGGTGCGCCCGCCGCCGCACAATCTGCCCGTGAATCTCTCTCCCAAACGGTGCCAAGAACTGGGTCTTGGATAACCTCACCCGTGAGATAGAGAGTGTGCGACGTGAAGCTGAGGTTCGTGATGGTGGAGGTCTGTCCACCCTTGCTAGCGGTCACTGCGCAGCTGGGAGTGCCCTGATATCTCGCGACGACTCCGATTGAGCCACCACCGTTTTGGAACTGGCGCTTGAGCCACGTGACGGCCGGGTTGGTGATCGCGACCACCTTGAAGGACAGCGGATAGACGTCACACGCAGGGTCACTGACGCTGCTACCGCCGGCAACTGCTGCTGTGATCGGGTCGCCGGCGCCACTGAACAGGATCAACCCAGGTTCTGCGTGCGCCGCTGACCAAGTCACGATTGCTCCAGCGCGCCAGAATGCCTGCTCCAAGCGCGTTGCATTGTCGGGTGAGGTCACCCCGCCCGTGGTGTTGTTGATGGCAGGAAGACCTGGCAGATTGTCGAAAATGTGCCTGGAGGGGGCGGTGGCGACACCAATACTGGTCCAAAGCGCGCGCAGATCGGACGGCATGTTCGCAAGCGCCGTGTCATTCTCTGGGAAGGCAGCGGTCGGCCCAGTGCCCGACGAGGTGAAAGCGCTCGGCGAAGCTGAAGCGCTCGGGCCATGTTGGCTGCTTCCGTTAGCTACCGGCGTCGAACCGCCACAGGCAGCGAGGCCGGACAGGGCCGCCAGTAGGACAAACCCTGGGTAGGGCCTAGTCAGCATTTGCATAGCACTCTTCCTTTACAGCCGCCTCGGCTTCGTACCGTTGGCGAGCTCTTTCGCTCACTGCCCTGCATCGACCCTCACCTGCTTGCGAGCGTCCAGGTGCCCTCGAGGATGGCGGCCCGGTCCCCACATGGGTCATGGGCGGCGGGATGGAGCGTCAGCGTCTTCCCTCCGCTGCCGATCACGACCGTCCAGTTGAAGATCGGGTCGGTGCCTGTGCAAAACCCTCCGTTGCTGGAGTTGGGGTAAGGCGGCTGCTCGATCTCGGGACGCATCTCGACGGTCGTCGACGATTGATACCCGACGTCAAAAAGCGCTTGGCCTCCCTGCGGGTCGAAGGTCGCCCACCCGACGGGGGCGATCGTCAGCCGCCAGTCACCCGGAGGCGGCGGCGAACCCGATGTCGCCTTGCGCACGTCGTCCGCGGTGACGCGGCGCGCCCACGCGCCGGCCAGGACAGCAGGCGGAGCCGGAGGTGCAGCGACGGTCGCGGTGACTGTGGTCACTGCGCTCTGCCCGCTGGTGCTGATGGCTCGGACCGTGAAGGTGTGCTTACCGGGCATCAGGAACGACGTTACGAGCCAGTTTCCGTCGTTTCCGTAGACGTATGGCGGCTTGTGCTCCACCCAGCCGAGCCGGCCGTCGATCAGGAAATCGACCTCTGAGACCTGGGCCGACGGGACGCTGGGCATGGCCTCCCAGGGGACGCGCGGTGGCAAGCTGGAACGTCCGGCGAGCGTCGAGGTCACCGAAATCGGGGCCGGAGACCCGGTCGCCGAAATGGTCGGAGGAGCCCCTGGCGACGAGCAGGCAGCAAGGAGGGTCGCCAGGACTCCCACAACCCCGACTCCGCCTAGTCGCGTCAGCATCCGTAGCACTGGTCGGGCGAGTTGTGAGCGATGACACTCCGGGTCTGTGTCACCGGACTGGTGGCGAAGACGCCTCCGCCCTGCAACGTGATGCCCTCGCTGCCGCTCAGCATGTTGCGGATAACCCTGCTGTCCGTCAACTTCAGCGGCCCCTCTGGTGGCCCGGTCGGTGCGACGGAATCGAAGATGCCGCCACCTTCAGCGCTGCCAGTTAGCCCCCGGGCGTGACCGGTGTTGCGGCTCACCGTCGTGTTGCGCAACTCCAGGCTCACCGCCACTATCAGGCCGGCGCCTGCGACGAAAACGGAGCCCCGGGGGCTGTACCCGCGAACATCGTTGTCGCTGACGATGCTGTTCGTCATCGATCCGCCGACGATCGCCGCGCCAGCCAAGGCGACCGTCCTTCCGGCCGCAGAGCTGACCATTACGCTGTTGTCCGCGTAGCGCGTGTCGGTGATCGTGCCGCTGATCTCACCCCCGCCCGAATCGCCCTCGGCGTCTCCCGACGAGCCGGGCAGCGTTGCCGAACGGACGGTGTTGTTGGTGATGACAGCATTGGTCACCTTAACATCGAGGTCGGTATGGAGGCCACCAGAAACGGCGAACGAGTTGCCGACCGTATTCGTCATGCTCACAGAGTTCTCGGAGAAGGTGGTCTTGTTGATCGTGGCGGAGGCCCCGCTGCCGATATGCATCCCGCCCGCGATCGCCAGTAGATCGACGCTGTTCGGAAGGGACGCTGCCAGGGTGGCGCTGTTACCCGTCACCCGGCTGTCATTCATGCTCAGTGGACCCCGCTCGACGAAAATCCCGCCCGAGTCGGCAAACCGTCCGTTCGGTGCGGTGGCGCTGGCCCGGTTGTCGCTGACGCGTGAGTCGTCGATGGTCAGTGCATTCAGGTGATTCATGATCCCCGCGCCCTCGGCGTCGCTTGCGAGTGTCGACAAACCGGAGGCCGAACCAACGCGGTTGTTGCTGACCGTCGTGTGAGTGAGTGTCAGCGTTCCCCAGTTGTCAATGCCGCCGCCCGCGGCTAGCGCGAACGGGCACTGGCCGCATGGAAACGGAAGCCCAGACGGAACTGTGTGCGTCGGAGCCGCGCGATTGCCGGTGATCTCGCTGTTGGAGATCGTGACGGTCGCTCCGCCGGTGAAGGCCGCGTTCGGCGGAATCTCGACTCCGCCGCCCATGGCGTACACCCCCTCCTGGCCGACGAACGGGGTTGATTCCGGGCTCGACCGTGCGACGCCGCCGGTGACGGTGACTCCCTTGATGGAGACGGTTGGTTCGCTCGACGTCCCGAAGGTGCCGATCGTAATGACCGATCCGCCGCCCCGGATGATCGTTGCATCCGGGCCCTGTCCCACGAGCTTCAAACTGACGTTGATGACGAAGCCGCCCGCGTAGGTGCCGCGACCGACCTCGATGGTGTCACCGCTGGTGGCGGCAGCAATCGCGGGCCCGATGTGCGTATACGGACAGCCGCTTGGACAGACGTCCAGCGTCTTCGCTGACGCCCTGCCGGCTCCGCTGAGCAGCGAGGCGGCCACCGCAGACCCGAGCAGCACCGTCCTGACGGCGCCTGGCCACATGAACCGGCTCATCGCCGTCCTCCTCTCTTCTGCACGGTGTTGCGTGTGGCGGAAGCCGCCATGGTCATCGCGATGGGAATCCTGGCGGGCTGGGCGCGCCTGGTCGTCGCGGAACGCTCACAACCCGCTCACACGACCGCGGAGGCAGACCCCCGGGGTCGTGGTCCTCTGACTCGCGGGGTGGTACCTTCGCGCACGATGGCTGCGCGAGGGGATCTCTCGTTCTTCCTGCTCGGCGGCATTGAGGCTCGCTTGGAGGGAAAGCTCCTCGCCCTGGGCGGCGCCAGGCAGCGCACAGTCATCGCCGATCTCGCTCTCAACGCCCGGCGTGTTGTTTCCACGCGCCGGCTCGTCGACGATCTGTGGGGCGACCAGGCGCCAACCTCTGCCGGCCACAGTCTCGAGGCCCATATCTCCCGGATTCGCGGCCTTTTGGTACGCAGCGGAGTCGACGGAGCCATCGTGAGCCGTTCCGGCGGCTACATGATGGACGTCGAGCCTGACCAGGTGGACGCACTGCGCTTTGAGCGGCTCGCGGCAGAGGGCGATGCGGCTCTGGTCAAGGGCGATGCGGCAGAGGCCGCGCGTCTCTACCGGGAGGCTCTGGAGATGTGGCGCGGGCCAGCCCTTGCCGACCTGGGCGACAGCCCCCTCGGCTCTTCCGCAGGCCAGCGTCTGGATGCGCGTCGGCTCCTGGTTCTCGAGCGCCAGGTCGACGCCGCGCTCATGTTGGGACGACACCGGGAGATCAGCGGAGAGCTGGAGTCACTCCTGGCCGTGCACCCGTACCACGAGCGATTCCACTGGCAGCTCATGCTCGCGCTGTACCGGTCGCGCCGCCAGGCGGAGGCTCTCGCGGCGTACCGGCGAGCTCGACAGACCCTTGTCGACGACCTCGGCATCGAACCCGGGCCCGAGCTGCAACAGCTGGAGCGAGCCATCCTGCACCAGGAGCTCGACCTGGAGCTGCCGGCGGAGGTGTCTCACGCCGCCGGCAGTGAGACCTTTGTGCCGGGACCGACGATCGCCGCTCCGGCCGAGGCCGATCTCCGCTCACCCTCCCCGTCGGCGCCGACTGCGATCGGGTCCGCACGACGTCATCGTCAGCACCGCCGAGGGCGTCTCGCGGCGGTTGCCTCCGCGTTTGTCCTGGCGCTGATTGCCGCCGCGGCTCCTCTCCTGCTGCGGGGTCACGGCGGGACGGTGACCGTGCGACCCAACGGGCTGGGCATGCTCTCCGCAGATGGCCGTGCAGTCGCCTCGGAACTCGCTCTCGACGCTCCCCCCGGCCAATTGGCAGCGGGGGGTGGATCGTTGTGGGCCACCAGCCCAGAAGCCCATGTCGTCTACCGCATCGATCCAGCGACACAGAGGGTGACGCAGTCGATTTCGGTCGGCGGGGGGGCCGATGGGATTGCAATTGGTTACGGCTCCGCCTGGGTTGCCAATGCTCTTGACGGCACGGTTTCGCGCATTGACCTCGCCACCAACCGCGTCGTCGACACAATCGGTGTGGGGTCCGCGCCCACCGCCGTTGCCGTGGGGGAGGGGTCGGTCTGGGTGGCTGATGCAACAGGCGGAACGCTGGAGCGGATCGATCCGGCCACAGACCGCCTGATCGCGTCCGTCAGTCTCAGTTCTCCGCCGTTCGACATCGCCGTGTTCGCGGGGGCGGTGTGGGTGACGAGCCAATCGGCCAATCAGGTGTTGCGGGTGAATCCGGTCACCGGCAACATTACCCAGGACATCGCCGTCGGCGGCGGCCCGACGGCTGTGGTGGCGGGGAATGGATCGGTGTGGGTCGCCAACAGCCGGGACAGCACCGTATCTGCGATCGATCCGCGCCGCGGGTCGGTGGCGGCAACCATTCCGGTCGACAACGGCCCATCGAGCCTGGCGGCGGGTGCTGGAGGGGTCTGGGTCGCGAACGCTCTGTCAGGGACTCTCTCCCTAATCGATCCTGGTCAGAAACGCGTCGTCTCATCCATCGGCGTGGGCAATCGGCCGGTCGCGATCGCAGGAGATGGTGCAGACGTCTGGTTTGCCGTGAGGGCGGCCCAGACCGGCCAGCATCGCGGCGGTACGCTTCACGCCGAGTCTTCGTTTCCGCTCGCCTCGATCGACCCCGCAAACCTCTGGCCGGAGGCGCCAAGCCAGCTGTGGGCCTACACCTATGACACGCTGGTCACGTACCAGCGGTCGGGAGGACGTTCAGGACTGCAGTTGGTGCCGGACCTGGCGGTATTTCTCCCCAGCCCAAGCGACGGCGGCACGACATACACATTTGTCTTACGCCCCGGTGTGCGGTACTCGACTGGCCAGCTCGTTCGTCCTGAGGATTTCCGCCACGGCTTCGAACGCACGCTGGAGCTGAACGGTGCCGGGGCAGGTTCCTTCCTTGAGGGCATCACAGGGGCAAGTGCTTGTGCAACCCGCCCTGCGCATTGCGACCTGTCGAAGGGGATCACGGTCGACGAACGCACAGACACGGTCACCTTCCACCTCACGTCAACCGACACAAACTTTTTGTACAAGCTCACGTTCGTGTTCACCGCCCCGGTGCCTGTCAACATCCCGGCCCGCGACGTCGGCTCGAGCCCCGTGCCTTCGACAGGCCCGTACGAGATTCGGCGGTTCATCCCGGGGCACGAATTGGACCTAGTGCGGAATCCGCGCTTCCACGAGTGGTCCGCTGCGGCACAGCCGGACGGATTCCCAGATCAGATCAACTGGACGTTCGGTATGTCACCTGGCCAGGAGGCGGCGGCCGTGGAGCATGGCGCCGCCGACTGGACGTCGGATATCGGGCCGGGCACCCTGTCGGAAGCTGCCACGGCGTTTGCGGGTCAGCTCCACATCAATGCAGGGCTAGGCACGTACTACCTCTTTCTGAACACGAGGGTTGCGCCCTTCGACGATGTCCGGGTTCGTCGGGCCCTGAACCTGGCCGTCGACCGATCGAGGCTCGTACAGATCTTCGGCGGTCCGCTGGTCGCTCAGCCAGCATGTCAGCTCCTCCCGCCGAGCATGCCCGGCTACCAGCCGTATTGCCCGTACACAGCCGACCCGAGCCCGACGGGAGCGTGGGTCGGTCCCGACCTTGCGGCCGCGCGCGCGCTGGTAGCGGCTTCAGGTACCGGCGGAGAGCGCGTCACAGTTTGGGCTCACCAGGGCGATCCACCGTCGACTCCAACCGCGGAATATGTCGCGTCCGTGCTGCAGCAGCTCGGCTATCCAGCCACAGTGCACTTCCTGAAGGAGTCGGAGTGGGTGAGCACCGTAAGCGATTCGCGTCGGCAGGTGCAGTTGGGAACCAACAATTGGATCGCAGACTACCCGGCCCCTTCCAACTTCTACACCCTCTGGCTGGGGTGTTCGAACTTCGTCCCGGCCGATCCGTTGCATACGTCGAACGCCTCCGAGTTCTGTGACCCCGGCGTCGACCAACAGGTGAGCAAGGCCAGCGCGCTCCAGACCACCGATCCCCTTCACGCCAACGCGTTGTGGGCGGACATTGGACGCGAGATCACCGACCTCGCTCCGGTGCTACCCGTCGTCAACTTCTCATCGGCCGACCTGCTCTCGCGGCGCTGCGGGAATTACCAATTCAGCCCCGCTGTGGGCATCTTGCTCGATCAGCTCTGGGTCAGATGAGCGCTCGGAGCGTGAGGGAGCGTACCGCGCGGTACGAACCGATCACCACCATTCCGAATCCTCGACCCGCGGAGCAAAGTGACCACGCAGAACGACCCATTGACCGCGGACGCGAGAGCGGGAGACGAGGCTCGAACTCGCGACCCTTACCTTGGCAAGGTAGGCTTCTAATTCTGTATTCGGGAGGGCTCGAAAATGGCCACTAGACGAGTACTTACCCCCAACTCCCACGGGGCTCCACGCCGGCCCGTCGGCGGCCCAATCTATCGGGTCGCGATCCCACGGGGAGCAACTCGGCGCAATCGAGCCCGGATTTGCCGTCAGCTGTCGCTTCCCCAAGTACGCTGCGCCGGGAGACTACAGTTGCGCGCCGGCGGTGTTGGCCCTCTCCACCGCGCGGCGGGTCATCTCCTCCTCGGAGATGTCCTCCACGTGGGTGGCGAGGAACCACTCATTGCCCCAGCGGTCGGCGAAGCTGGCAACACGGTCGCCGTAGAACTCAACGGTGGGCTCGCGGAGCGAGGTGGCCCCCTTCTCGAGGGCGCGGCGGTACAGGGCTTCGGAGTCTTCGACGTAGAGGTGCAGGAGGCCGTTCTTGACCTTTCCGCCCACCGGCACGTCCGCGATCATGAGGTGCGAGTCGCCGATGAGCAGCTCGGCATGGCCGATGCGACCGTCCGGCATGTCCATGCGCAGTGTCTCGGTCGCGCCGAGCACCTCGGACAGGAACGCGATCGCGTTGGCGGCGCCCTCGACCACCAGGTACGGCGTGATGGTGTGATACCCGTCGGGTTTGAACTGGACGCTCACGGCCAACCTCCTTCCCACCTTCGGGCGCCTCCCTGAGCGCCCCTGTGGGGGTGATCAGTATGCGGACTCGACCATGTGGACGCGACCCAGGGAGAAAGGGCGACCGATCACCGCGAGGACGCCGACTCTGGGCTCACCACCGCGCAACATACTCGCGCTGTGCGTGAACCATCCGAAGGCCGCGAATGGATACCTGCGACGTCCCGGCAACAACGTCAGGCGGGACGGTGACGCGGGTCGTCAAGCACTACGGCCGCAACATCGACAGCTGGATCAGGGAACGGCAGGTGCTGTGGTTCCTCGGCGATCGTCTGCTGTCGGTGCCGCTGCCGGTGAACGCCGCACTCCCTGCGAGTTGCGAATGCCGTTCATTCCGAGCGTGGGCGGGCAGACCGTCGCCGCGAGAGGTGGAGCTGGAGCACGATTGGCCGACACGTGCGCCTTCCTTCGGCGCCTGCACGCCATCGACTCCAGCGCGCTGCAGGGTCTTCTTCCGGGCGGACGGGAGCGTCATTGTTCACGGTGACTGTCGCCCAGAGGACCGTTAGCACACTTGGCCCAGGTACTGGACTAAGCATCTTCGAGAGCGCACCTTCGCGGGGCGGCTTCGCATCCATCAGCGCGCGGAGCCCTCTCGGCGATGACCCGTTGACAGCTCAGCCAGCACCCGCGGATCAAGGTCCTTGCCGCTGATCGTAGCCACGCGGCACGGTGTCAACGCACGCACAGTGGCGGTTCGGTTGCCGCCCTCGATCACCGCCCGCTCACCGAGGACGGCGCCGGGTCCCAACTGCCCAAGAACCGCGCCCTTCACCTCCACTGTCAGAACGCCGTCAAGCAGAAGGAACACGTCGCTGCCCGAATCCCCCTCAGAGACAAGTGTCTGGTCCTTGCGCAAGGTGCCCATGCTGGGTTTGCTGCCGCCGCGCATGATGCGAGCCGAGAGCTCACGTTCCAAGGCGCTCTCAACCTCAGTGACCATTGCCGGGGAGTCCTCGTCGCCCCACGGTGTGTGCCTCCCGAAGGCCCGCTGCGACCAGCTCTTGGAGTCGACCAAACCTGACTTGAGAACCAGCCGGCCCTCCTCGTCGTAGATCCAGTGCCGAGGAAACGAGCTGGCGCCGACGACGTCGTGGGATGAACTGCCATCGGTACGAACTGTCAAACCGAGCGTCGTCCAGGCCAGGGGCGCCGAGATCTGGACGAAGGGCGGGTACTTGACGCGGCGCGGCGCAGGGACGCCGGTGCGCCCTCCGGCCGTCTGCACGAATCGCACGCAGCCATCCGTGACGACGGGCACCTGTTGCCGATCCGGCAGCGCGACGGCGGCAAACGTCGCGGTCTTGCCAGCCAATCGCAGCGTGGTCGAGCCAATTCGGCCGCCACCACTGTAGCCGTACGCGACGATGCGCCCCTGCTCCACCTCGATCCACGCACGGAGTTCGTTGGCAAAGCGAAATCGATCCCCCGCGGCAAGCGCGTCGAGGTCCTCGATGCGATCCGGAAGCGGCGGGTCGTAGTGAGCCACCATCTCAAAGGGAAGCCTGCTCATCCCCTGGACGGCCTCCGAGGGGATCCACGAGATCGACGTGACTGACGATTCGATGCGCATGCTCAAAACAATGCCCGCGGCCGCTAGGGCTGTCGATGGTGCTCACGCGACCGCTGAAGGGGAGGCTCACCACCGCGCTTAGTGTTGCCTGCCTCCTTGCCGACTTCTGGTGGTGGTTGTGTGGGGCGCATCGGTGACCCTCTCCTTGCGGTCGTCGCCTGCTTCGGTGTCAGGCGACTGACGTTGGCATCGGCGCCGGTGCGCGCCGAGGGTGCGCGCCCGGTTCTCCGGGATACTGATGACCCGCGCGCGAGTGCCAACACCACTGCCGACAGCACGATTCGGCTATCAGGTGACCGCGAGCACCCTCGCCGAGGTACTGACGAGTGAACCTGCGATCGTGGTCCCTTCCCCGATCGACGAAGTGATGTTCAGCGCACCACCGAGGGCGTCGAGACGATCCGCCATGTTGGTCAGCCCTGCCCCTCTGGTCACCGTGGCCACGTCAAAGCCGTCACCGTCGTCGTTCACCTCGAAGTGGATCGCGCCGTCGGCCTCACGGACGCGAATCACCACAGCGGATGCGTGTGCGTACTTTTGGATATTCTGCAACGCCTCGAGCACGCAGAAGTACACAGCCGCCTCGATCTCCTGTGAGTACCGGCCGAGCCCATCTGCGTCAACTCTGACCGCAACCGTCGCCTTGCGCGCCTGGGACTCCAGCGCCACCTGCAGCCCCTTGTCGGCGAGCAGCGGCGGGTAGATGCCGCGAGCCAGATCGCGCAGCGTCTCCAGCGCCTCGTCGGCGTCCGACTTCAGCTGGCTGAGAGTCTGTTGCGCCTTCTCCGGATCCCGGCCCATGAGCATCACGGCCAGGCCGAGCTTCACTTTGAGCGCCACGAGGTGCTGTTGAGCGCCGTCGTGGAGGTTGCGTTCCAGACGCCGACGCTCCTCGTCCTGGGCGGTGACCAGGCGCTGGCGAGAGGCTCGCAGCTCGGTCAACCGCGCCTGGAGATCGCTGGTCAGGCCGACATTCTTGAGCACCAGCCCCGCCTGGCCGGCCAGGTCGTTGAGGAGATGCTCCTCGACAGGCGTCAGCGACTCGCCGCTGCGCTTGGTCACCCCGAGCGCGCCGAGCAGGTCCCCCTGATGGCGCACCGCGACGAGGCGGTTGGCTCCGTTGACCGGCGGCAGCGTTTCTGCAGTCATTTGGACTGGCTCCGCAGCGCCTGCGTCAACCGGCCAGACGGCAGCCTGCCGCCACACCGTTCCGCTGCGCAGCCAGACGTCAGCGCGCTGGGCGCCGGTTCCTTCCGCGAGCACCCGCGCCATCCGTGGCATCACATCGTCGGTCGCATAGGATTCGGCGACCCGTTCGGAAAACTGCGACAGCACCTCGTAGGGGGTGGCGCGCCGGCCGTACACGAGGCGGTTGACAACCTTTTGCACGCGCTCGCGGACGGGCTGGAATCCCACGGCCACCACGGCAGTGGCCAGGATCGACAGCCCCAGATTGGGCTTCCCGGCGCTGCCGATCAACGTTCCAACTCCCACGGCGATGCCCACGTACACCGCGGTGATGAAGACGGCCAGCGCGCCGTACACCAGGGTGCGACTGAGGACCACGTCGATGGCGTAGAGGCGGTACTTCAAGATGGCAATGCCGATGGCGAGCGGCAGTCCCATGGCTACCACTGGGATGACAGCGTTGGGAATCTCGACACCGAGCAGGGGGGCGATCGCGGACCCCCCCATAAAGGCAACGAAATCCACCAGGGTGGCCGCCAGCAACCACTTGATCTGATGACGCTCGTCCTGGTCAGACTCGCGGTAGCGCCAGATCATCGAACCCCAGGCGAGGACGAAGGCCGCCCCAAAGCTGGCTTGCCCAATGACTGTCGGAAGGAGGGCATTCGAGTAGCCGGCCAGGCCCTGCAGCGACAGTGGTGAGCGAAGGTGGAGGTGGAAATGATCCAGCACGCCCGGGTCAAGGAGACCCGGCAGGACCACTGCCACGTGCACTGCGAGCAGTACCCAGACGATTCGCAGCCATGGCCGGATGAGCCGCCCATCGGGGAAGATCGCCGCCAGGACACACAGGATCGAGCTGAAAACGGCGATCGGCATAATCTCGTCGACCGACAGCCACACCTCGGGTGCTGGTACCGACCCCGGAGCGATGGCCAGGCCCACTCCGGCGTAGTCCAAGGGGAGATTGGCCAGCAGGAGGGCAATCGGTCCGACCAGGCACAGCAGCCAGCCGATGCGGTTCCGCGGTTGCTTCCAGATGATCACCCCCCCGGCCACCGTGAAGACGAGGGTCGGGAGGTTGCTCGCGACGAGGTCGGACTCGCGCAGCGGGTCGGGCACGAGGCGGGAGGCGACAGCGACGTTCCACAAGACGTGACCGACAATCAGGACGACCACCAGTGCGGCTAGGGCGACCCCGAGCCGCAGCGCCGGCCGCGAGCGCTGTGCGTCGACCACTTGACGGTCGGAACGGTCCGGGCTGCGGATGCTCATTCCGGGACCGGGAGCCGTGGTTCGCGTGCCTTCATTGCAGCTCCCGCAGCCTCACTTCACCCGCCCTCGGGCGCGACGACACCGCCACCGAGGCGAAGTGCCCGCGGCCCCAACCTCCTCGAATTCACAAGCGCACGATATGGCCACCCCCGCCCGCTGTCGATGGTGCGGCCACACCCCGGGCGGTGAGGTCCGCACCCCAGCGGAGGTGGCCGAGGCTCGAGCGCCGCCCGACCCTCCTTTCCGGTGGCGCAGGTCCTTGCGGCAGGATCCGACTGATGCCAGACGCAGATATCAGCCCCGCGGCGGAAAGCGTGGCAAGGTAGCGTTCCAATTCGTATTCGAGAGGGGCTGAGAACGGCCACTAGACGACTACTCACCCCCATTTCCCATGGCGTTCCACGCTGACCCCCCCGGGGTTCCACGCCGGTCCGGCGGTGTTCCCACCGGAAGCAAGTCAGCACAAGTTGGCCACAGCTTCTGTCGGAAGTGGGATGAGCGCGCGCCTTCGTCAAGCGGCCCAGGCTGAGATCGCCAAAGCCTTCAAGAGACAGCGCCCTCGCCTGAGCCAGCGTCGCTCGTTACGCTGCTCCGCGACGCGCCAGGCGTTGGCGTGCCGATCTCGTGATCGGTTGACGTCTTCGCCGTCGGCGACTGGGGGGTCGCGGGGGCGCTGAGCGCACCGCTGACCGTGGTGCCGTGGCCGATCATGGAGGCAACGTGGACCGTACCGCCAAGAGCATCGAGCCGGTCAGCCATGTTCGTCAGGCCTGCTCCGCGCTTCATGGTCTCGACATCGAAGCCGTGGCCATCGTCGGTGACCGCGAAGGTGAGGCCGCCGTCGACCTCATCCAGATGCACCGTGACCTTCGACGCCTGAGCGTACTTCTGCACATTCTGTAAGGCCTCAAGCACGCAGAAATACAGCGCCGCCTCGACCTCTTGCGCATATCGTCTGATGCCCTCCCCGTAGATCACCACCGGCACCGATGCCTTGCGCGCCTGCGCCTCCAGAGCGACCTGTAACCCCCTGTCGGCAAGCAGCGGCGGATAGATGCCGCGCGCCAGATCCCGAAGTGTTTCGAGCGCCTCGTCGGCATCGTGCTTGAGCTGGTCGAGGGTCAGCTTTGCCTTGTCCGGATCGCGCTGCATGAGCATCTCCACGAGACCGAGCTTCACCTTGAGGGCGACGAGATGTTGTTGGGCACCGTCATGGAGGTTGCGCTCCAGCCGCCGGCGTTCGTCGTCCTGCGCCACCACGAGTCGCTGGCGCGATGCACGAAGTTCCACGATGCGAGCGTCGAGATCCGCTCTCAGGCCGACGTTCTTCATAACGAGCCCGACCTGACCGGCGAGGTGCGTGAGGAGGTTCTCCTCCACCGGGGTCAGAAGCTCCCCGGTACGCTTGGTGACGCTCAACGCACCGAGGAGCGTGCCCTGATGCCGGACCGGCACCAGCTGACTCGCGCCGTTGAGCGGGGGCAACCCACCATCGCCCACCGCCGTCGGCGTGGCGGCGCTAGCCGCGGTCGGCCACGTCGCCACGTTCTCCCACACCGCTCCGCTGATCAACCACACGTCCGCGCGCTGCGAGCCGGTGCCGTCCGCCAGGACCCGCGCCATGCGCGGCATGACATCGTCCGTTGCGTAGGATCCGGCGACGCGTTCCGAGAACTGCGAGAGAACCTCATACGGGGTCGCCCGTCTTCCGTAGACAAGGCGATTGGCGAAGCGTTGCAGCCTCTCACGGACCGGTTGAAAGCCAACTGCCACGATCGCGGTCGCGAGGATGGAGAGGGCGAGGTTCGGCTTGCCGCTGCCCCCGATGAGCGCGCCGATCCCCACCGCGATGCCGACGTACACGGCGGTGATGAAGAGTGCGAGCGTGCCGTAGACGAGCGCCCGGTTGATCACCAGGTCGATGTCGTACAGCCGGTACCGGAGAACGGCGACGGCGACCGTCAACGGGACGGCCGTCAGCCCGAGACAGATGAGGCCGGCGATCAGCCAGCCCGGAGTTGCGATCCCCAGGGCGCCGACGATCGTGTACACGGCGAGCATCGCCGCGAGAAGTACGAACGCCGTGGCAAACCATTTGATCTGCTCCCGTTCGTCGTACGTTCCATGCCGGAAGCGGACAACGAGCGAGCACGCGCCGCCGACCACCCCAGCGAGGAGGGCGAAAACATACAGGGCATTGAAAACGCCCGCGAAAGGGACGAGAGCCGCGACGCCGGCGGGGCTGGGCGGGGTCGCCGCACCGGTGACGCCGCTGGGAAGCAGTACGTACCCGCCGAGGCCGACCGCGGTGGCCCCGCACACAACCCACACCAGCGGGCGCCATCTCCGCGAAGGGAGCTTGCCGTTGGGGAACAGAACAGGCAGCAGCGCCAGAGCGCCGACGACGCCGGGAACCCACGCCCAGTTGCTGACCCAGTTCAGCCAGTCCGCGCCCGGTACCCAGCGGCCCACTGAGGTCTGGGCATAGCCCGCCGCATCACCGGCGATGTTCTGGACGGAGAGAAGGAGACCGATGGCGAGGAGCACCCAGCCAACCCTGTTGCCGGACGCGCGCACGAGGATGACCATGCCGACGCTCGCATAGACGGGCGCGAGGATGAGGAAGACGACCGTGTAGACGTCGACCACCGCGGCTGAACCTCCGGCCGCGAGGGTGAGGGCGACCACGACCGCCGCCGCCAGGGTCAGAAGGATCGAGGCTACCCACCACAGTTCAGGTGCCCGTGACCGCCGGTTCATCCGCGTCACTATCGCCGCCGCCCGTGGCCCGCGTCGAGGGTGCTGACCCGGCCGGCGTTGGATGCTGCCCCCCCTGACGCCAGGGGTGTCCGCTCGCTGCTGCACGGACACCATGCAATGACCTCCGAGGCCGCAGGATCGCCGTCGACCCGAGGCTGGCGGCTGGCAAACCGCGGTTCGTCCCAACCGGATCGGGTCGTTAGCGTCCGATTGACACCCGATTAGCGGGTTATGTAGTACGTGGGGTTGACCCGCTTTGACGGACACTTTTCTTGGCGCGCACTGCCCGACTCGGGAAGGCCTGCTCCGGTAAGACCACTTTGCCGAGAGTAGTGACTTACGAATTCCTGAGTCACTACCTTCGGGGCCCGCGGCGCCGGAGCGGCGGCTTCTTGATGGCAACGGTGCGGTCCCCGTCGACGGGCCCGACTGAACCGCCCCGGGTTTCGTAGAGACTCTGGTTATTGAGTCCCAGCCACCGCGACTAGGGTTGACTGATGGTAGTAGGTGGCCTCGAACTCTGCAGGCGGGACCATCCCAATCTCCCCGTGTAGACGCCGCTGATTGAACCAGTCGACGTAGGCGAGCGTCTCGTACTCCACGTCGTTCATCCCGGTCCACGAACGGCGGTGAATGAGCTCTGCCTTGTACAAGCCGTTGAAGGATTCGGCAAGCGCGTTGTCGTACGAGTCGCCACGCGAGCCCACTGAGGTCACCGCGCCGGCGTCCGCGAGGCGTTCGCTGTACCGAATAGCGAGATATTGCGAGCCGCGATCCGAGTGATGAATGAGGCCGTCGAGGCGCTCACCACGACGTGCCCAGAGCGCCATCTCGAGCGCATCGAGGGCGAGGTCGGTGCGCAGCGAACGCGATGCCTGCCAGCCAACCACGGAGCGTGAGAAGACGTCGATGACGAAGGCCACGTAGACCCAGCCTGAGTGCGTCTTCACATACGTCAGATCGGCCACCCACAAGCGGTTGGGCGCCGCAGCCCGGAACTGCCGATCGACCAGATCAGCGGGTCGTGCCGCGGTCTCGTCGCCGAAGGTGGTGCGCACCGTCTTGCCCCGCACCACACCGCGAAGGCCCAGTTGCTGCATCAGGCGTTCCACGGTGCAACGGGCCACACCAATGCCCTCCCGGTTCAGCTGTCGCCAGACCTTGTCGGCGCCGTACACCTGGCGATGCTCGTTCCAGACCCGCGTGATCTCGGGCATGAGCTGCTCGTCGCGGAGCCGGCGTGCCGACGGAGCGCGACCGCTGGCTGCGTAGTACGTGGCTGGGGCGAACTGCAGCACCCTGCAGATCGGCTCGATCCCAAAGCGCTGGCGCTGCGCATCGATGTATGTGGTCATCTCGGCTGTCGACCGTCGAGCTCGGTCGCGAAGAAAATCGAGGTGAGTTCAACCGGTCGACGCAATACTCGCGTCGAGTCTAGCCGCTGGCGTCGCGAACCCAAGCGTCTTCCGTGGCCGTGTGTTCAGCTTGCGCGCGATTGCGTCGAGATCCCACTGTGTGCGATCGCTGGTCGTCGAGGTGCAGGGCACCCTGGACGGAGGCACAGCCCTCCACGCCGCTCAGAAGCGAACCGCGGAGGTGGAGCGGGCTGTTTTTGCGGCGGTGCCGCAGGCCCGCCGGGTGACCTGGATACCCCGCTGCCCCGACGGAGCGGGCCTCGCGGAATGACCTCGATACCCTCGGATCCGGTGACCGTCGGCACCCAAGTGCGCGCAGATTCAGCCGAGCACGGCGCGCACGAGCAGCACGGCCATCACCACGACGAGCACGAGCATGCGCATGGTCGCTGGGGATGGGTCTCGTCGCTGTTCCGCACGCACAGCCACGACGCTGCCGATTCCGTGGACTCCGCGCTCGAGTCCAGCG
>NZ_JAEKNS010000055.1:0-18606 GCF_016464765.1 Candidatus Aeolococcus gillhamiae
CGCCGGTGGCGACCGCGCAACGACGCAAACGGCTGCGAGGCCCTGAGCAGGCGGCGCTGTGTGCCCTGTCTCCCCCGCTGCGAGCCGCCGCTACCCGGCAGCGACGATCGTGGGGCGTTGTACCTCGCGTTCGTTCATGGAGACGAAGTCGCGCGAGGACGCACCCAGGTACACCTGCCGGGGCCTGGCGATCTTCTGCTCCTTGTCGAGCAGGGACTCCTCCCACTGCGACAGCCAGCCGGCGGCGCGCGGGATCGCGAAGAGTACCGGGAACATCTCCACCGGGATGCCCAGCGCCTGGTAGATGAAGCCGCTGTAGAAGTCGACGTTGGGGTAGAGCTTGCGGCTCACGAAGTACTCGTCCTCGAGCGCGACCTTCTCGAGCTCGCGGGCGACGTCGAGCAGCGGGCTGGTACCGGTGACGGCGAGCACCTGGTCGGCCATTCGCTTGATCACCTTGGCGCGGGGGTCGTAGTTCTTGTAGACGCGGTGGCCGAAGCCCATGAGCCGTTCCTTGCCGGCTTTCACGCCGGCGACGAACTCCGGGATCTTGTCGACCGAGCCGATGCGCTCGATCATGCGGATGACCGCCTCGTTGGCGCCGCCGTGCAGGGGTCCGTACAGCGCGGCGATCGCGGCCGCCGTCGCCGAGTAGGGATCGGGGTGTGACGATCCCACCGCGCGCATCGCGTTCGTCGAGCAGTTCTGCTCATGGTCGGCGTGGAGGATGAACAGCACGTCGAGCGCGTGCTCGATCTCTGGAACCGCCTGGTAGCGCGGTTCGACCATCTTGAACATCATGCTCAGGAAGTTGCCCGAGTAGCTGAGGTCGTTGTCCGGGTAGTTGTAGGGCAGCCCGCGCGAGTGCCGGAACGCGAACGCCGCCAGCGTCGGCATCTTGGCGATGAGCCGGTAGATCGAGATGCGCCGCTGCTCCTCGTCGTAGATCTTGGTGGCGTCGGGGTAGAACGTCGAGAGCGCGCCCACCGTGGAGAGCAGCATCCCCATTGGATGAGCGTCATGGTGGAACCCGTCCATGAAGCTCTTGACGTTCTCGTGGACGAGCGTGTGGATGGTGATCTCGTGCTCCCACGCCGCGTACTCGGCTGCATTGGGCAGCTCGCCGTGGATGAGCAGGTACGCCGTCTCGAGGAAGTTGCTGTGCTCGGCGAGCTGCTCGATGGGATAGCCGCGGTACAGCAGGATGCCGCGGTCACCGTCGATGAAGGTGATCCGGCTGGTGCACGAGGCGGTGTTGAGGAACGCCGGGTCATAGAGGAGCAGGCCGTGGTCCTCGTCGTCCAGCTTCATCTGCTGGAAGGCGGTGGCGTGGACGGCGCCGTTCTCGATGGGCAGGTCGTACGTCCTGCCGGTGCGGTTGTCGGTGACGCTGAGGCTCTCAGGCATGGGCTCTCCTACACATGGGCGGAGTCTGCCACCGCGGAACCGGCGCCGGCCGCGTGACCGCCCGAACGTTGAGTACCAACTGCGTAGACTGCGCCGGGTGAACATGCTCGCCACCCTCACCTTCGACAGCCATCACATCATCACGTGGCTGGTCATCGGCCTCGTGGCCGGGGCCCTCGCCGGGCGGGTCGTGGCCGGCGGTGGCTTCGGCTGCCTCGGCGACACGGCGGTCGGGCTGGCCGGCGCGGTGCTCGGCGGCCTGCTCCTGTCGTTGCTCTCGCCGAACCGCTCCGTCGACACCGGCGGCATCATCGGCGACGTCGTGGTGGCGTTCATCGGGGCCGCGCTGCTCCTCGCGGTGCTGCGCCTGCTTACCCCGCGTCGCCGCGGCTGGCCGCCGCGCTCTCGCTGAGCGTTGGCCGAGGATTCGCGTCCGCGTCAGATCGTGCTGGTGCGCCACGGCGCCACCGACTGGAGCGAGGCGGGTCGCCACACCGGCTGGACGGACATCCCGCTCAACAACGACGGCCTCCGCCAGGCCGCCACGCTGGCACGGCGGCTGGCGCCGTATACGTTCGAGCTGGTGCTCTGCAGTCCTCTCCAGCGCGCCGTGTCCACGTGCCGGATCGCCGGATACCGCGACGCCGCCGAGCTGGATGCGGACCTTCGCGAGTGGAGCTACGGCGACTACGAGGGGATGACCACCGCGCAGATTCGTGAGCGCGATCCCCACTGGAATCTCTGGGACGAGGGCGTCCTCAACGGCGAGACCCTGGCCGAGGTGGCGGTGCGGGCCGACGCGGTGATCGCCAGGGTCCGCGCCGTCGAGGGCGACGTTGCCGTCTTCGCCCACGGTCATCTTCTCCGCGTGCTCGCCGTGCGCTGGATCGCGCAGCACGCGCAGCTGGCGCGTCACCTCACCCTCTCCACGGCGAGCGTTTCAACCCTGGCGTGGGAGCACGACTGGCCGTCGATCACGCTCTGGAACGACGTCTCGCACCTGCGCGGTCCGGACTAACGGCGCGCGCACCCGAACGAGGCGTGGGGGAACTCGTCCCCCGGGCTATGCCGGCGGAGGCACCGAGCTCCACACTGCCACCCCGTCGCGATCGACAGGCGCGGCGCCGAGCAGGTCGGCGAGGAACGTGCGCATCTCAGCGCCGTGCTGGTCCATGGGGCCGAGCACCACCGCGCTGATGTTCCAGGTCCGCAGCTCGCCGAGGATACTCCGGCGCGTCGGCGCGTCCACCGTTGCATCGGCGGCCTTCCCCGCGGCGATCGCCATCAGCGTCGAGCCGGTCACGCTGGAGGGCGGCCCCTGGGCGGCAGCACCGGATGGCTGGCGGTTGATGATGTAGCCCTCCGGCATCGAGAACCACATCCCCGCCTCCGCCTGCCAGAGCACCGCCTGCGTCGAGTAGAAGTCGTGCGAGAACGGCACCACCAGCACCGTGCTCCCCGGGACGAGAGGCGCGTGGGAGGCCGTGAAGAAGGCCGGGGTCACCGCGGCCCGCGTCGGAAAGGGCAGCGGCGGCACGAACGCGGCTGCGATCAGCACGGTGACCAGCATCACGACGCGTGCACTCCCCCGCCGCGCTGGCAGCGAGTCGACGAACACGCCGAAGAGCAGGGCGGTGAAGAGCGCCACGTACACGGCAAAGCGAGCCGGCACCAGGTTGTCGAGCACGGGCAGGTGGGCGAGGATGGCCGCGGGAAGAGGGATGTGCGTGTTGCTCCCACCAACGTGCAGCGTCGATCCGAAGCTGAGCACCACTGCCGCCGCCGCGCTGATGCACAGCACCCGCACCAGCGGCCGCCGCCACTGTTGCCGCGCGGTCCATGCCACCACCGCGAGCATGGGGATGCCCACATAACCGCCCCACTCTCCCGAGTTGCCCGCGTAGTGCGATGCGATGTCGCGCGCGAACGACGGTTCGACACCCTGCGCTGTCGACGGCAGGAAGACATTGAGCAGGTCGGTCACGAAGAAGTTCTTGTCGGCGATCAATTGGTGCGGGACCTGGGGACCGAAGAACTGGAACCACACCGGGTACGCGACCACCGGGATGAAGAGCGCCAGCGCCCAGCCGAAACACGCGGCGACGTGACGCCACCGCGGGCCCAGCGCGCGCCGGTGCATGAGCGCAAGAGACGTGATCCCGACGATCACCAGCACCATCTCGGACGCGAGCAGCTCCTCGGTGATGAAGAACTGCGCGATCATCAGCGCGCCGAAGAGCAGGCCGGCGCGGCGCGGCGCGGTGGTCTGGCGCACCAGGATGGTGTCGAGCAGCAGCAGCATCAGCGGTGGCACCACCGCGATGACCATGTTGGAATGACCCGTGTACGACTGGTCGAAGATGAAGGGCGAGAAGCCGTACGCGGCACCGGCGAGCACCGCCGCCCAGCGCCGCCGCAGGAACCGCGACGCGGCCAGCGACGCGCACCACGCGCTCAGCGCCACGCCGAGCGTGACCGCGATGTCGAACGACGCCACCGGCCCGAGCAGCAGGGTCAGCGGTGAGAGCAGCAGCGCCGGCAGCGGGATCCACGTGTTCCACATCAGGTTGACGCCGCCGGGCGCGATGAGGTTGGTGGTGAACAACGGGTTGTGGTGGGTGGCGAGCGCATACGGGAACCAGCGCAGGAACCACGCGTGCTGCGAGTTGTCGGCGGTGGTGGCGCCGATCATCACGCTGGTGGCGTGCAGGTCGGCGGGAAGGAAGATCGCCAGCGCCAGCAACAGGAATCCCACCAGCACCAGCGCGTGCGTGCGCCGCCGGGTGCGCGTTTGGTCCGCCGCGCTGTCCTCCGGTGACCTCACCCCGTGCGCCGGCGAGGGCGCCCGTGGCTGGCCGGCGGAGCCGGGCCGCCACCCTCGCCGCGGATCCAGACGTGGAGCAGCACGAGTGCCCACATGCGGAATGGGCGCCAGGGCTCCGCGTGGCGCAGCACCTCGGCGTGGTCGGGGAGGTGGTCCAGGTCGTAGACCCGCTGCACGGCCTGCTTGCTCACCGGGTCGTCGGTGACCTCGTCGACCACGCCCGCGCCGCGGAAGAGGATGCCCTGCGAGCTGAAGGTGCCGACGCCGCGCAGGGTGGACAGCTCGGCGAGCGCGTCGGGCACGGGCAGCGCACGGAGGTGGCGGCGGTCGAGTACCCCGTCGAGTGCGGCCTGGGCGACGCCGTGCAGGCGCACCAGCTTCTCGGCGGGAAGCCCGCGCACCTCGGACAGCTCGAGCAGACGCTGCGGGCGCGGGAACGCGGCCAGCTCGACGCCGCCGGCGGTGACTTGGTCGCCGCTGTCCGCCGCCATGCGAACGCGCAGCGCCCTGGCCTGCGCCATCGAGATGCGCTGGCCCATCACGAAGTTGCAGGCCGCCTCGTACGGCGAGTGGAAGAGTGTCGGTCTCATCCACCCGTGCTGCACCTGCAGACGTCCCACCACGGGATCGCGCTCGCCGACGGCGGCGAAGGCGCTGCCGTCGATGTCGAGCGACAGCACCGCGAGCGCCTGCTTCCACGCGCGCTGCGGCGGCGAACCCTCAGCGCCGTGCACCTCGCCGGTGATGGTGTCGACGTCCGGTTGACGCAGCACGACGACTGCCGAGCCCGCCCAGCCCTCCACGGGGAAGGCCATGGCGACGGCGGCCGGATCCGGCTTGTACGAGGCCCAGCCACCGAAGTGGCGCTGCTGGTAGGCGAGGTCGAACGGCCCTCGCGGGGTCAGCTCGAATGTCTCTGGCACGGCAGGTGCAAGCCTAGCCGGGATTTCGGCGCACGCCCGCCATTCCGCTCCTCCTACGGAACGCCTGTCGAGGGCGCCATCTCCGCGTCTCGGCCTCGCCGTCGGCGCGACGTCGCCGTAGCCCGCGCCGTGGCCAGGTAGGAGCCAAGAAGGATGAGCGCGAAGCCCACGCCGGTGGCCACGGTGAACCGCTCGCCGAGAACCGCCACGCCGAGCAGCAGCGCCACCGCCGGGTTGACGTACGTGATCACCGTCGCGCGCGCCGGCCCCACCTCGGCGATGAGCGCGAAGAAGAGCAGGAAGGCGAGTGCGGTGCAGACCACCCCCAATCCCGCCACTGCGAGGATCACCTGCAGCGAGGGAGCGTGGTGGGGCAGCTGCAGCACACCGACCGGCGCGTACGCGATCGCGGTGAGCACCAGTGAGGCCGCCACCACGCCCACCGCCGGGACGCCACGGAGCCGCCGCGCGATGATCATCGGCCCGAGCGCGTAGCCGACCGTGACCACGGCGATCTCGCCGACGGCGCCGAGGTTGCCTCCCGAGAGGTCGAAGCCCACCAGCGTGGCCACGCCGAACAATCCGACCAGCAGCCCGGCGAGGCGCCGGCCGTTGAGCCGGTCGTCACCGCCGGTGAGCAGCGCCAGCAGCGCTCCGACGAACGGCACCCCGGCGATGAGCAGTCCCGCCAGTGAGCTGGAGATGTGGCGCTCGGCGTCGGAGAGCAGCATCCACGGTGCCGCCACCTCGACGCCGGTGTACACCAGGATCCAGCGCCAGTGCGGGCGCAGCGGCGTGATCGCTCCGCGCGCCAGCACGATCGGTAGCAGGACCACCGCCCCGGTGACTGTGCGCAGCAGCACCAGCGAGGCCGGGCTCAGATCGGCGATCGCCACCTTGATGAGCAGGTAGGGCACGCCCCAGATCACCCCCATGGCCGCGAAGAGCAGCCAGCCGCGGCGGTTCATGAGGGCGTGGTGAGGCGGCGCATGGGCATCGCCCCAGCATGAGGCGTGCCGCCGCGGTTTCGCCAGCGGGATTCGGACATCTGGCCTGAGTCCGGCATGCCCGCCTGGCTAAAGGTTAGGATTCACTAACTAAGCCGCTGCACTAACTGTTCGAGAGGTCATACAGATGCCGGACCCCCGCACCCTGGCGCCACGTCAGAAGGCCCTGATCATGGTCGCGATCATGCTCGGCCTCTTCCTGGCCGCCCTTGATCAGACCATCGTCGGCACCGCGCTACCGCGCATCGTCACCGACCTTGCCGGCAACAACCTCTACACGTGGGTCGTCACCGTCTACCTGCTGACCTCGACGGTCACGGTGCCGATCTACGGGAAGCTCTCCGACATCTACGGGCGGCGCCCACTGCTGCTCATCGGCGTGAGCGTGTTCCTGGTCGGTTCGGCTCTCTCCGGTCTCTCCCAGTCGATGGGCGAGCTGATCATCTTCCGGGGCATCCAGGGTATCGGCGCCGGCGCCATCTTCCCGATCGCGCTCTCGGTGATCGGCGACCTCTACAGCCCCGCCGAGCGCGGCCGCTACCAGGGCCTGTTCGGAGCGGTGTTCGGCCTCAGCTTCATCATCGGCCCGTTCCTTGGTGGTTTCCTCACCGACAACCTCAGCTGGCACTGGATCTTCTACGTCAACCTGCCGATCGGCATCGTTGCGCTCGCCGTCATGGCCACGCAGCTGCCCAACACCGGCAACACCCGCGGGGTGCGCGTGCGCGACCTCGACTACCTCGGCATCGGCGTGTTCACGCTGGCCGCCATCTCGCTGTTGCTCGGCCTCACCAACAAAGGACTCACCGACTCGACCGGTCAGCTGTACGCGTGGTCCTCCCCGAAGGTCCTCCTCTTCCTTGTGGCCGCCGCGCTGCTCACCGCGGGGTTTATCGCCGCCGAACGTGTCGCCAAGGAACCCATCATCCCGCTCGACCTTTTTCGCAATCGCAGCTACACCACGCTCAACATCGCCACGTTCTTCATCGCCTTCGGATTCTTCTGCACAATCATCTTCCTGCCCCGCTACTTCCAAGCAGTGCAGGGGCTTTCGGCCACCGCGTCGGGATACCGCACCTGGCCACTGATGCTCGGGCTCATCCTCTCGAGTATCAGCAGCGGGCTGCTGGTCAGCCGCACCGGCAAGTACAAGGTGCTGCTGCTCGGATCGATGGGCGTGCTCACCCTGGGCATGTTCCTGCTGACTCGCCTCGACGTCAGCACTGGGTACTGGGCGCTCTCGCTGTGGATGCTCATTGCCGGCCTCGGCGTCGGTCCGACCTTCTCGGTGCCGACCGTGGCCATGCAGAACGCGGTGGCGGTGCGGCGTATCGGGGTGGCCACCAGCAACCTCACATTCTTCCGTCAGATCGGTGGCTCGGTGGGCCTGGCCATCGCCGGCTCCATCTTCGCGCTGACCTTCGCGTCGCAGCTGCCCGCCCACCTCAGCAGCGCGGGCGTGCCCGCGGGGGTGGTGAGCCAGTTCGCCCAGCGCAGTGGCTCGGCCACCAACAGCCTCACCGGCGTGGGCAACCTCAACCAGCAGCTCAGCCAGCAACTTCCTGCCGCTGCCAGGCCGCTCATCCCGCGCATCACCGCCGGGATCCAAAGCGATCTCTCGGCGTCGATCGCCGGGCTGATGTGGCTCGGCGCTGGCGCGTCGCTGATCGCCCTCGTGGTGACGTTCGGGATGCCCGAGCTGCCGCTGCGGCGCACCACCCCAGCGGAGGAGGAGGTGGCACACGGCGCCCCGGCGGTGGCGATCGCATGACCGCGCCGGTCGCCGTCCCACGCCCCGACCTCACCGCCGCCGTCGACGCTGTCCAGGCCTGGATCGACCGCCGCCAGAGGGGCATGCTCGCCCACCTCCACGCGTGCAACCAGAGCCCGGCGCAGCTGCACGTGCTCGGCGTGCTCCGGGAGGTGGCGCCCATCACCGTCACCCAGCTGGCGTCGCGGCTCGGGATTTCCCCACCGTCGACCAGCGCGATGCTCGACCGCATGGTCGACGCCGGCCTTGTGGAGAGGACCCGTAGCGAGGAGGATCGCCGCACCGTCAGTGTCTCGCTCACCTCGGCGGGCGAGACGGCCCTCAAGGAGGCCATCGGCGGCCGGCGCGGCCTTCTCGAGCGGGTGCTCGGCAGGCTCGACCCCACCGAGCTGAGCGACACCATCCGGGTCCTCCACCGCCTCGAGCAGGCACTCGAGCAGGAGGGACCGACCGCCCCCGGGGCCTGAACCGGGCGTTTCGCACAACGCGTCGCTTGCGTTCCTCGGCCCAAACCCGTCATCCTTGTGTGTGCCGGTACGGGGCACCAAGGGGGAGAGGGGGTCGTCATGGCCACGGGGACAGATCTCGAGCCGCGCGTCGAACGACGCCAGCGGCGGGTTGGCGTCGGCATCGTGGAGCTGGTCCCGGACCGCCGCGATGACGTCAGCCTCCAAACACTCAAGGACAACCTGCGCAACCGGGTGTCCGCCCTGCTGGTGGCGATCATCACCGCCGCGCAGCTGGCCGACGTGCTCACCACCTTGCGTGCGCTCGGCGGGCATACGTATGTCGAGAACAACCCGCTGTTCCGCGCGCTCATCGTGCGCAGCCCGGTCGCCGCCTACTCGGTGAAGCTGCTCATCGTCGGCGCCATGGTGGTGCTGGTCCTGAGCCGGCTGAACCAGCGCCGCGCCCAGGTCGCGCTCGCCATCGCCGCGGGACTGAGCATCACCGCGCCACTGCTCAACTTCCTGCTGCTGATTCGCTCCTAAGCGCCGGGAATCGAAGAGCCCGGCCACGCGGCGTGACCGGGCTCCGGGCTGGGGGAGGGGGCGTGTTCAGGAGCAGCCCGATGTCGCTCCACAGTTGTGGCACTTGTAGCAGGCACCGCTGCGCACCATGAGGCTGCCGCACTCGCTGCACGACGGTGCGTCGCCCTGGTTGACGAAGGCGCCGAGCGCGTTCTCCATGGGGGCCGCGGGAACAGGGGTCATCGCGCGCACGGCCGCGAAGCCGCTGACACCCGCGGTTGCTGAGGCGGCGCCGGCGGCGGGAGCCGTCGAGGTTGGTGCCGCTGCGGTGATCGTCGGTACGGACTGCGTGCCGGACTGCGTGCCGGACTCTTCGCCGTCGCGGCGGATGATGCCGAGCCGGTCGCGATCCTCCTGGGGCATGAAGCGCGAGGCCATCCACCGGAAGATGTAGTCCATCAGCGACTTGGCGATGGGCACCTCGGGGTTCTTGGTGAAGCCCTGCGGGTCGAAGCGTGTGTGCGAGAGCTTGTCGACCAGCGCCTGCAGCGGCACGCCGTACTGCAGCGCCAGCGACACCGCCGTCGCGAAGGCATCCATCAGCCCGCTGACAGTCGAGCCCTCCTTGGCCATCTTCAGGAAGATCTCGCCGGGCTGGCCGTCGTCGTAGAGGCCGACAGTGATGTAGCCCTCGTGACCACCGACCTCGAAGCGGTGGGTCAGCGCGTTGCGCTCCGCCGGGAGCCGCTTGCGCAGCGGCCGTTCGACGATCTGCACCACCCGTCCGGTGGTCTTGTCCATCGAGGTGGCCATCGGCTGGCTGCGCTTGCTGCCGTCGCGGTAGATGGCCAGCGCCTTGAGGCCCAGCTTCCAGCCGTCGATGTACGCCTGCTCGATCTCGTCGACGGTGGCCTCGTTGGGCATGTTCACCGTCTTGCTGATCGCGCCGGAGAGGAACGGCTGCACCGCCGACATCATGCGCACGTGTCCCTGCCAGGCGATCGAGCGGCTGCCGTTCTGCGGGGTGAAGGCGCAGTCGAAGACGGCGAGGTCCTCATCGCGCAGCGAGGGCGCGCCCTCGATGGTGTCGTTGGCGTCGATGTGGGCGGCGATGTCGGCCACCGCGGTGTCGCCGTAGCCGAGTCGCTGCAGCGCCAGCGGCACTGTCTGGTTGACGATCTTCAGCATGCCGCCGCCGACCAGCTTCTTGTACTTGACCAGCGCGATGTCCGGCTCGACGCCGGTGGTGTCGCAGTCCATCATGAAACCGATCGTCCCGGTCGGAGCCAGCACGGTGGTCTGGCCGTTGCGGTAGCCGTGCTTGGCGCCGAGCTCGTGCGCCTCGTCCCACGCGCGCCGCGCGGCGGTGACCAGTTCGGTCTCGACGGTGTCGTTGGGTATGTTGTACGCAGCCTCACGATGCTTGGCGATGACACGCAGCATGGGCTGGCGATTCACTGCATAACCATTGAAGGGAGCAACCTCGCGCGCCGTCCGCGCCGACTGCGCGTACGCCTCGCCGGTCATGATCGCGGTCATGCACGCGGCCAGGTCGCGACCCGCCGGGGAGTCATACGGCACGCCGCGCGCCATCAGCAGGGCGCCGAGGTTGGCGTAGCCGAGGCCGAGAGGGCGGAAGTCCTCGCTGTTCTTGCCGATCCTCTCGGTGGGGTAGGCGGCGTTGCCGACCAGGATCTCCTGGGCTGTGATGGTCATGTGCACCGCGTGGCGGTAGCTCTCGACGTCGATGCTGCCGTCCTCGTTGAGGAACTTCATCAGGTTGAGCGAGGCCAGGTTGCACGCCGAGTCGTCGAGGTACATGTACTCTGAGCACGGGTTACTGGCGTTGATCCGGCCGCTGTTCGAGGAGGTGTGCCAGTCGTTGATCGTGGTGTCGTACTGGATGCCGGGGTCGCCGCACTGCCACGCCGACTCGGCCATGAGCCGCATCAGCTCCCGAGCCTTCACCGTCTTGACGACGCGGTTGCCGTCGGTGACCGCGCGCAGGTGCCAGTCACGATCCTCGGCGACGGCGCGCATGAACTCGTCGGTGACGCGCACCGAGTTGTTGCTGTTCTGGAAGAAGACCGACGCGTACGCCTCACCGGTGAACGACGAGTCGTAGCCGGCCTCGATGAGCGCCCACGCTTTGCGCTCCTCGTTCACCTTGCAGGTGATGAACTCGACGACGTCGGGGTGGTCCGCGTTGAGGATGACCATCTTGGCCGCGCGCCGCGTGGTGCCACCGCTCTTGATGACCCCGGCGAAGGCGTCGAAGCCCTTCATGAACGACACCGGTCCGCTGGCGGTGCCGCCGCCGCCGAGCTGCTCGTTGGAGCTGCGCAGTGGCGAGAGGTTGGTGCCGGTGCCGCTGCCGTACTTGAAGAGCATGCCCTCGGTCTTGGCGAGCCCGAGGATGGACTCCATGGTGTCCTCGACGGAGTTGATGAAGCACGCCGAGGCCTGTGGGCGGGTGCCCGGCACGCCGACGTTGAACCACACCGGGCTGTTGAAGCTCATCTTCTGGTGCAGCACCAGGTGGGTGAGCTCGTCCTGGAACGCCTGGGCGTCCTCCTCGGTGGCGAAGTAGCCGCCCTCGCGGCCCCAGTCGGCGATGGTGTCGCAGACCCGCGAGATCACCTGGCGGACGCTGGTCTCCCGGCGCGGCGTGCCCAGCGGTCCCCGGTAGTACTTGCTGACCACCACGTTGGTGGCCATCTGCGACCACCCCGAGGGGATCTCGACGTCCTTTTGCTCGAAGACGGTCTCACCGCGCTCGTTGCCGATGACCGAGTTGCGCTTCTCCCAGGTCACCTCGTCGAAGGGATGCACGCCCTCGCGGGTGAATCGGCGCGTGACCGTTAGCCCCGTCCCCCCGGTCAGCTCCACCTTGGCGGCGGGAGCTCCCGGTCCGCGCTGCTTGCGAGGCGGCCCTGCGCCGGTGCTGGTGGAGGCGTCGGCGGCGGCGGAGACAGGTCGATCCACGGCTTTCCCTCGTCAAAATCCCGGTCGGGGCGCTGTTGGTTCTGCGACGTTGAGTGGAGACTGCGCCCCGGGTCGGAGTGTCCCCTGACCTGGCCGGTGTGAACCCCGATTATCCCACATCTTGGGGGTCGCCCGCCCCGCGGCCCCCATATGTTGGTCCGAGTCCGCGAGGACGTCAAGGGGGTGCGGGGGCGCGAAGCCGGGCCGAGGAGTGGGCGAAGTGGATCAGCTCTCGGCCACCAGGATGGAGCGGTGCAGGTCGGGCATGTCGACGCGGATCTCGCAGCGGCGCCGCCCCGCCAGGAGGAGGAACTCGCCCCGCGAGGCGTGCTCGACAAACCGTCGCTGCGCCTCGGTGAGGCCGAAGGCGCTCTCCATCTGGCGGGCCTCGGCGGCGCGGTGGCCGCCGAGCAGGACCGTCGCGCAGTTGGTGGCCACCACGGCGCCCTCCTCGCTGCGCAGCAGGTCCTCGACGTTCTGCGTCGCCACCACCAGCGAGGCGCCGTACTTGCGGCACCGCCTGGCCAGCTGCACGAGCAGCTCGCGCAGGGGCGGGTGCACGCAGAGCGCGCCCACCTCGTCGAGCACGATGTGCCTGCGCTTGCGCTCGGTGCGCACCCGCGTCCACAGCCATTGCGCGATCAGCAGGGTGGCAGCGGGCACGAACTCGTGGGGCAGCTCGCGCAACGAGATCGCGCAGAGGTCGCCCTCGAGGTCGATGTCGCTGGGGCGGTTGAAGATCGCCGCCAGCGGTCCGTTGCAGACGCGGCGCAGCACGGTGGCGGCACGCGGCGCGGTGTGCGCCAGGGCGGCGGCGCAATCACCGAGTAGCGTGGCTCGGCCGGCGCATGCAGCCGCGCTCACGGCGTCGTGCATGGCGGCGTCGACCCGGGCGCGCTCCACCTCGTCGAGCACGCTGCCGCAGAGCACATTGACCAGGTCGACCGCCACGGGAATGGCCTCGCGCGGGGTGGGTGCAGCGTCGAAGACGTTGAGCGCGCCCGCCCCCGCGGAGCCCAGGCGCAGGTACTGCCCGCCAGCGGCATGCATGAGCCGCAGGTACTCGCCCTCAGGGTCGACGATCAGCGCGCCAACTCCACGCGCGGTGGCCTCGAGCACCAGCGCACCGATGGTGTAGCTCTTGCCGTGACCGCTGGTGGCGAAGACGGCGAGGTTGGCGTTGCTGTGCTGGGCGGTGTCGAAGACGTCGACGGCGACCGGCACCCCGGTGCGGCGGGTGACCCCGAGGCGGTAGCCCGCGGCGTCGTCGCAGACGGTCTCCGTCAGGGGCAGGCAGGTCGCGCCGGCTGCCGAATCGATGAGCTTGCCGGTGCTGGCCACCTCGCCGAGCGGGAGGGTTGCGCGCAGCGCCATGGCGTGGCGCATGTGGGTGTGGCGCAGCCGCAGCCCGGCACCGGCGGCGGCGACGCGGACCACGTCGGCGTAATGACGCGCCTCGGCCTCGTCTGCGCCGCGCACCGCCACCACGATCGAGAGGCGCAGCGCTCGGACCTCATTGCGGGCCAGGCGGTCGCGCAGTGTGCCGGCGGCCTCGAGTCCGACATCCACGCCGGCGTCGCCGATGCGCCCGCGGTCGAGGTCGAGGAGCCGGTCCGCGGTCAGGTTGCGCAGCCGCCGTTCGACGACGCGGTGCGCGGCGGCTGCGTCGACAGGGATCAGGTGGATGGCGGCGTCGAACTCGGCGGGTGCGGCGAGCATGGTGTGCAGCCAGCCGAGGCGCACGCTGCGCCCCGGGAGGCGGTCGAGTTCGAGCCCGCAGCGGACTCCGCCGTCCACCAGGACCGACCGCAGCGCCTCGACGCCGGCGCTGGACAACTCCGCTCCCGCCGCCACCTCGCGGCTGCGCACGCCCGCGGAGCGGAGCATCTCGGTGACCATGGCCACCTGCCGGCGCAGAGCAGCGGCGTGGCCGTCGTGACGCATCACCGCGAGCACGTCGCTGCGAAACGCCGGCAGCGCGGACAGCAGGTGCGCATGGTGAGCGCGCACCGCGTGGTCGAGGGCGTCGGCGGCCACGTGGGCGCCAACCAGGTCGAGCGGTGCTGCGCCGGTGACGCGGCGGCGCCGCACCACGAACTGCAGCGCCCCCTCCACGCTGCAGAGCAGCCGGGCCATCGTCTCCACGCACATCGCCTGGGCGGCCGGTTCGAGGGCGGTGAGGTCCAGAGGCTCGAGCGCGATCACCGACGCAGCGGGGGTGCTGGCGGGCTCGCCCGTGACCGCGTCGGGCGAGCAACGCCGCCGTCTCAACCGGCGTGGCTTCCCCAGCGCCGCGCCCCGGATGCAGACAGCTCCACGCACGCCGCGTGCTCGATGCACGTCGCCAGCCGGTCGACCGCCGTGGCGACCGCGCCACCGCCGTCGAGTGCCGTGATTCGATGGCGATTCTCAGCGTCTGTCACCACCGCGTCCTCCGGGATCTCCACGGCGATGACGCCACCGAGGTCGGCCATCACCTCGTTGAGGTCGAACCCGGCCCGCCACCTGTTGCCGACGTAGCCGATCTGTTCGCGCATCCCCAACCGGCGCAGCACAGCCGTGCTGCGGTAGGCGTCGACCATGCCGCGCGCAGTCGGGGTCAGCGTCACCAGCACCTGGTCGCAGCGCCGCAGCAGAGCGGTACACAGCGGGCCGATGTCGCAGTCGAAGTCCACGATGACGATGTCCGCGGCGGCGCAATCGGGCCCGTCGATGAGCGCGCGTGGCAGCGCTGCGCTCTCCGGGTCGGCCGGCGACGATGTCGGCGCTGCGAGCCCGACCAGCAGTCCGCTGCTGTGCGCCACCAGGCGCTCGGGATGGATGGAGGGCGGCGGCATGCCGAGACGAAGTCCCACGGCCGGGCTCCGCCTGGCCAGGTCGAGCAGGACCACCCGCGCGCCGCGCGCGCCGGTGGCAGCGGCGGACCGTGCGCGCGTCGCCAGCAGAGCGGCGACCTCGACCGCCAGGGTGGTGCGGCCGGTGCCCCCGGCTAGCGAGAAGAAGCCGAGCACGTGCGGTCGCGACGAGGACGTGGACGCGCTCGCTCCCGCAGCACCCGTGCGCGCCGATTCGGCACGGCGCAGCGCCAGGGGGATCACCACCGCGCCGGTCTGCGGGGTTTGCGGTGCCTGCGTCGACGCCCTTGCACGCGAGTCCGCGCGTGCCCGGAGCGCCGCGGCCCAGGTGGTCGTCGCCGCCGACCACCGGCGTATGCGCTGACGTGCTCGGGCCACGCGCACATGGCGCGTCCTGACCGCGAACGCCACCAGCAGAGCCGCCCACTCAACCATGGGGCGGCCGCCGATGCGGCCCCAGGCCAGCACTGCGCCGGCACCGGCCACCAGGACCGCGAGCGTCCACGCGATCGCTGCGGCGAGACCGCTCCGGAGCACGATGTACGCACTCATCAGCGCCATCACGAACACCGCCACCTCGCCCGCCGCCAGCCCGAAGGCGAGCGTCTCGCGGCCGTCGAGGCCGTCGTTCATCGACACAGGTTCCATCGCGTCTCCCGACCGCAGCACCGCCCCGAGCCGGTCGACGCTAGCCAGGACGGGGGGACGCGCTGCGGACATCGCGATGCAGACACAAAAAGAAGTCAGCGCAGGCGACTTCACGTCGCCGGAGCTGACTCTTTGAGCTGGGGGTGCCCGAGGGGGAACGCAGTTCCCCTGCGACCTAGGTGCCGAGCCCGCTGCTGATGTTCGAGAACACGTTCTCGACCTTCTTGCCAACGGTGGTCAGCACGACGATGACCACGACGGCGATGAGGACGAGGATGAGCGCGTACTCGACCATTCCCTGCCCGTCCTCGTCATCGTGACGGAGCGTGCGGGTGACGGCCTCGCGGCAGCGGAGGAAGAGATCGGTCAGCATGGCTTGGGTCCCTTGATGAGAGCGGATGAAACTTTCAATCAGGCTGACTGACGGTGCTGAACGACCGCTGACTGCGTGGTCGCGGGAAGCCAGACACGAAGTCGCGCTCCAGTGACGGTCGGGTCAATGTTCACCGACCCTCCGTGTGCGGAGGCGATGGCCGCGCAGAGGGGAAGCCCGAGACCGGCGCCACCGCCGTCTCGTGAGCGATGTTTCTCCGCCCTGGTGAAGCGCTCGAATGCGCGCGGCCGGAAGCTCGGGTCGAACCCGGGACCTGTGTCGGTCACCACGATGGTCCAGCCGTCGGACACCGAGCCGTCGAGATCGAGACGCACGGTGCCGGACGCACCGGCGTGGCGAATCGCGTTCTCGAGCAGGTTGTCGAGCAGCCGGCCGAGCAGGACCTCGTCGCCGCTGACCAGGCCCGCGCTCGGCGCGCTCGGACCGTTGAGCTGCACGCCCCCATCGGCAGCCCTCTTGCGCCAGCGGTCCAGCGCCTCCTCGACCAGGTCGCTGAGGTCGACGGGATCGCCCGAAACAGTGAGCGCGCCGGCGTCCTCGCTGGCCAGCAGCAGCAGCGCGTCGGTGAGCCGAATCAGCCTGTGGCTGCTGCGCAGCACGGTCTCCAGCGAACGGCGGTACTCGCTCTGCTGTCGGGGCTGACCCAGGGCGACCTCGGCAACGGTCTGGATGGCGGTGATCGGCGAGCGCAGCTCGTGCGCGGCGTCGGCGGTGAAGCGCACCAGCACGTCGAGGAGCGCGGTGCGCTCGCGGTCGGCGTGGATGATGGCGCGCACGGTGAACTCCGCCAGGCAGGCGGTGGTGACTGTGCTGATCAGCTGGAAGCGGGCGGTCAGCGTGTCCAGCGAGCCGAGGTGAACAGAGACGAAGGGCAACGCCGCTGCCAGGCCGGCGATCAGCGCTGACAGCCGTGCGGGCAACCGCCACGCCGCCACCAGGATCGACAGCAGAGCGAATCCCTGGAGGGTGGGGTTGTTTTCCAGGTAGTACTCGCCGACGAGGACCAATCCAAGGACGCTGAGACAGCCGCAGAACGTTGCGGCGTATTCGAGCACGCTGCCGCCCGAGCGCGGATGGGCGAGCACCGTGAGCCCGCGCAGTCCGATGTGAGAATGCGGCTTGCGCTGACCGGCCTCGGCGGCGCTCATCGCGCCGGCTCCAGCCGGTATCCGATGCCGCGCACCGTGGTGATGAGCTGGGTCTCCTCGACGTCGTTGAGCTTGCGGCGCAGCCGCCCGACGTACACCTCGACGAGGTTGCCGCCGCTGTCCGCGTCGAAGCCCCACACCTGGGTCTCGATCTGGTCCTTGGTGAGGGTCTGACCGGCGTGGCGGATCAACAGGTCGAGCACGTCGAACTCCCGGCGCGACAGCGCCACCTCCGTGCCGCGGATGGTGACTCGGCGCGCGCTGGTGTCGACGATGAGGCCGTCGATGTCGGTGGTGCGCGACTGGAGGATGGCGGGACGCCGCGACAGCGCGCGGATGCGGGCCAGCAGCTCCTGGAACGCGAACGGCTTCACCAGGTAGTCGTCAGCCCCGGCTTCGAGCCCCTGGACGCGGTCGGGAACCGCGTCGCGGGCGGTGAGCATGAGGATCGCCGACGGGATCGCCCGACCGCGCAGCAGCCGGCACAGCTCAAACCCGTCCATGCCGCGCCCGAGCATGACGTCGAGGACGATGACGTCGAAGTGGCCGTTGCCGGCAGCGAGCACCGCCTCGTCGGCGTCCGCCGACCACTCGGCGAGGATGCCCGTCTCCTCGAGCCCGCGACGCACCGCGTCGCCGACGTCGGTGTCGTCCTCGACTACGAGCACTCGCATGGCTGTTGGGCGCGGCTACGCGCTGGCGGCGGCCGTGTCGGGCAGGAGCGCCTCGACCGCCGCTCCCAACCCGGTGAGGTTGAACGGCTTGATGATCACCTCGTCGGCGCCCGCCTGCCGCGCTGCGAGGTAGAGGCCGACGATGTGCACCAGGCGGGCGTCGTCGTCCACGAGCAGGACGCGGGATCGGGCGGTACGAGGCTGAGGCATCGCCTGATTCTGGGCCGCGGTTCACGCCGCGAACTCGGCTGGTGCCGGGATCGCATCCTCCTGTTGCAGATCCTTGACCGCTGTGAAGTCACCCAATCGGGGCGGTGAGGCCGCCTCAGCCAAGGCCGGTGGCCGCCGACGGCCCTTCATAATCGCTGGCGACGTCAACGAGGAGGTGGCAGCGTGGCGACGATCGTGCGGCCCGAGGTGGCGACCTACCAGCAGTACATCGACGGCGAATGGACCGGTGCCGCCACCGGGGAGACCTTCGACGTGCTCAACCCCTCGACCGAGGAAGTCGTCGCGCTGGCGCCCGCGGGCAGCCGCGAGGACGCCCGCCTGGCGATCGCCGCGGCCCGGCGCTCCTTCGACGCCGGCGACTGGCGCAACAAGAGCCAGCTCCAGCGCAGCCAGATCATGTTCGAGATCGCCAAGCACCTGGCCGAGCGCAGCGGCGAGTGGGCCCTCCTGGAGTCCCAGACTGCCGGGGCGACCATCCGCAAGGCGAGCATCGTGGACGTCCCGCTGGCGATCGAGACCTTCCGGTCGATGGCCGAGCAGGCGCTGCAGATCCCCTGGTACGAGCCGCTGCCCTGGATCGACATCCCCCACGTCAGCTGGAACTTCGTGCAGCGCGAGGCGATCGGCGTCTGCACCGGGATCATCCCCTTCAACTTCCCTCTCCTGATCGCGATGTGGAAGCTGGCGCCGGCGCTGGCCATGGGCAACAGCGTGGTGCTCAAGCCCTCGCCGTTCACCCCGTTGACCCTCCTCGAGGTCGCCCGCGCC
>NZ_JAEKNS010000065.1:0-6935 GCF_016464765.1 Candidatus Aeolococcus gillhamiae
AACTCGTCCGGGGTCAACGTCGACAGCATTGCCACTTGCTCGAAGCTGTTGCCACGCATGCAGGATCTCCTCGAATACCGTTGTGAGGAGACTCCCACATTTCTGTTTAACTCGTCAACCCCTTTTTCATCACCCTGCTAGGCCTGCGGAGGCGATTGATGCGAGACCAGACGTTGCAGATGTCCCCGGGCCCGCCCCGCAAGACGTCGCCCGCGTTGCGCGGCGATGTCGACGATCAGCGCGGCCGCGGCCCGCGGGCCGGTGGCCGAACGCAGGCGCCACAGGTCGCGCCCGCCGGTGGCGAAGTCCGCCTTGTACGCCTCCTCGCCGCGCAGCAGGTCGACCTCGCGGCTTCCGCGTTGGACGGCCTCGTCGATGAGCCTCGCCTGCAGCAGGGTGCCCGCCCCGTGCCAGCGGCGATCCGTGTCACGGCCACTCTGATAGTGGCTCACACGGCCGCCGACGTCGAAGGACACCGTCACGGCGATGGCGTCGTCGCCGGCGTACAGCGCGTAGAACAGCACCTCGCCGCGGCTGGCCGCAGCCCGGCACACCCCAGCGAAGCTGGCGAAGCCGTCGAGGAAGCCGGATGCGCCGCCCCATCGTTCCATGTGCAGGCGGCGCAGCAGCTGCAAGCCGGTGTCGAGATCCCCGACGAGCTCCACCCGGCAATCGCCTGCCTCGGCGCGCAACCGCTTGTCAGTCCGCGCCACCCGACGGCGCAGACCCGCGGAGCTCTGCATCGGCGTTCCCGCGGTCAGCGCGATGAAGGGCGCCGTGGCAGTGTGGTCGCGGCGCACGCGCCCGGGGAGGGCAGCCCTGACGAGCGACGACGTCACGATTCCGTCGAGATCGATCAACCTGTCGCCGCCACGGCTCAACCAGTCACGAAGCGCGCCGACGACGACCTGCTCCATGCTCGGCGCGGCAACGGCGTCGAGGTGATCGGGACAGAGGACTCCCGAGCCGAGCACGCGCAGCCGTTCGACACCGAGGTGGCGGTCGCGCTGCAACGCCAGGCCACCGATCAGCCTGTCCGCGCGAAGCACGAGCACGATGCTCGGCGAGCTTGTGGCCCCGGAGTCGAGCCACCACGAGCGCAGGAACGGAGAGGGAATCGGCATGCCCTGGACGAGATCGTCCCAGGCGCGCGCGTACTCACCCAAGGAGTCGCTGGCCTCGACGCGGATCGCTGGCGAAGAGTCAGGCTGGTGCTCTCCGCTGGTCACAAGGGCGTTACTCTACGTCAGTCGTCGGCCGGTTCCGATCACACTCGCGGGACCGCTCCGCACTTGTGGGGCCCTCCTCCCAACAATGATCGCGCGATAGAAATCGATGACTGACCTCGTTGACGTCCTGCGCACGGTCGTGCGACACCCGATGGTGGCCCTCCTGATGTTCCTCAACATCATGGTGATCACGGCGGCGTACCTCGCCCTGCAGACCCCGGTGTACCAGTCGACGGACACACTGCAGCTGTCGGCCACCGCCGCGGACAGCAACTTCCTGACCCAGATCAACTCGCTAACCCCGCTGTATTCCGCGCTGCTCAGCTCGCCGCAGACACTGGCGGTGGCACAGACCAACATCGGTCAGACGCAGCTCGCCCAGATCACGGTGGTGACGTTTCCGGACTCGCCGGTCATCAAGGTGAACGCCACCAGCGGCTCGGGGCCCGCGGCGGAGCTCTCAGCATCCGAGGTGGTGCTGGGCCTCAACCAGCGCCTGACCGGTTCGCAGCTCGGTGCACCGGGGATCACTATCGGAATCATCGACGGGCCTAGCTCGGCGGTGATCACGTGGCCCCGACCGGCGCTCACATTCGGAGCGGCCGCCTTCCTGGGGATCCTGCTGTCCACGCTGGCGGCATGGATCACCGAACGCGTGCAGCGGCGCCGCCGGGCCAGGAAGGCCGCGGCGACGGCGGCGACGGCGGCGAGGGCCGCGACCCCCACCGCTGAGCGGGTGGGACGGCTGCACCACGTGCCGGGTAGGCTGGACTACCCGCGCGTCACCAAGGCGGTCGGAGGACGCGACGCAAACAAAGGGCGTCGTGACGGAGGGCCGGCCACCTTCAGCATCGAGGGCATTGATGACAAGGACGGCGACGCGCAGCGTGGTGCGGCGCCGAGGCCAAACTTGGTTCCACCGAGCGGCGAAACAGGTGACGTCACAATCGGGTAGGCCACGCGGATCGTGAGCACCGTCTTCGCTCGACGAGCCGCGCGTGGCACGGTGTGGACCGCGGCTGCGACGTGGCTCAATCGCCTCTTCGTCCTGGTCGTCGTGCTCGTCCTCGCGCGGAACCTGGACGCTCGTCAGTTCGGCGTTCTTGGCGTCGCCACGCTGGCGGCGAATGTCGCTCTGCAGCTCAACGAGGGCGGCATGATCGACGCACTGATCTGGTGGCCGGGGCGGCAAGACCGCGACGCTGCTGAGACCACGCTTCTCAGTCTCATGGTCCTCGGCGCGGTCCTCGGCGGCCTTCTCGTCGCTCTGGCCCCGGCGATCGCGACTGTCTTCAGCGCTCCCGACGCCCTGCCGCTGCTGCGCGTGTACGGGATCGTGATCTTCGTCGACGCCACTGGCAGTGCCTACATTGGGATGTTGACGCGAGAGCTGGACTTCCGTCGTCGATTCTTCCCCGACGTCCTCCCGTCGGTGTGCGGCAGCCTCTTGACCGTCGGACTCGCGCTCGGCGGTGTCGGCATCTGGTCGTTGGTGATCGGCGACCTAGTGACAGGAATCTTGCGCATGCTCGTCGGCTTCGTGGTGGTGGGGCGGCACACGGTGCCGCGCTGGCATGCAGCGCTCGCCGCGAAGCTGATGCGCTTCGGACGTGCCGCGCTCGCCAGCACATTCCTGGAGTTCGCGCTCCAGAACATCGACTACGCGCTCGTCGCCCTGCTTCTCGGGCCCGTCGCGCTGGGTCTGTACACGATTGCGTTTCGCGTCGCGATCCTCCCGTTCCTCGTGGTCACCTGGGTCATCGCGGGCGTGGCGTTCCCGCTGTACGCGCGCGTCATCAACGACAGGCCCGCGGTGCAGCGAGTGCTCGAGCTCACCATGCGCGTGTGCGGCAGCCTCGTGGTCCTGATGGGAGTGGGGGTGGCCACCCTTGCGCCCTCTCTCGAGTTGCTCGGTCAGCGCTGGGCTCCCTCGGTGCCGGTGGCCCGATGGCTGGGCATCTACATCTGCATCCGCTCGGCCGCATTCACTGCCAGCAGCCTTCTGCGAGTGGTCAATCCCCGGGTCAATGCGCTGCTCAAGGGAGCCTGGGTGGTGCTCCTGGCGGTGCTGATCGCCACAGTGGGTCGCAACGGCATCACCACAGTCGGCGCCATCCAGGTGGTTGTGGCGATTCCCCTGCTGGCCGCGTATCTGCTGCTGGTGAGGCGCCTCGCCGGGGTGTCGATCTGGCCGGTCATCCTCGACATGGCCCGTATAGCGTTTGCCGCGGCAGTTGCGGCCGCGGCCACTCTCGCGCTGCGCCATGCCGTGGCGCCGCTTGCCGACCCGACGTCGCTCGGTGCGCTGGTGGTGCTCGGCATCGTGTTCTGCGCCACGTACGCGCTCGCGCTGGCGCTCATCCTGCCAGGGGTGGCCAGCGACGTGCGCGGCCTGCGTGAGCTGGCCGGGAAGAAGAACGAGACGGCGGCGCGCGCATTGGCCGCGGAGTCAGTGCCGTGAGGCCCACGATCGAGATCGCTGTGCGCGCCTGGGCGCGCGCGCCGGTGCCACTGGGGCCGGCGCTGATGCTGGTCGGCTACCACCGTATCGCCGACCGCGTGGACGACCTCACCGTGCGCCCGTCCAGGTTCGAGGAGCAGATGCGTTGGCTGGCCGCGCACCGAGCGCGCCTGCCAACCGTAGACGTCGAGAGGGCGGCGGCGCCCGCCACGGAGTGGCCGCACCGCGCGGTCGCGCTGACCATCGACGACGCCTGGGAGGACGTGTACCGCAACGGCCTGGCGGTGATGGCCGACGTGAAGCTGCCGGTGACCCTCTACGTCCCCAGCAAGCTGATCGGCACGCCCGAGTACATGACGCGCGAGCAGGTGCTCGAGTGCGCCGCGGCGGGGATCACGATCGGCGGCCACACCCGCAGCCACGCCGACCTGCGCAAGGTCGACGACACCGCCCTGGAGAGTGAGCTGCGCGGGGGCCGCGAGGATCTCGAGGACCTGGTGGGCCGGCCGGTCACTCAGTTCGCCTACCCGTTCGGGCACTTTGACGCGAGAGCCCGGGCCGCCGTGATCGGCGCCGGGTATACGTCGGCGATCACCACGCGCCGTGGCTGGGCACGCCCGGGTGGCGATCCCTTTACCATCCCCCGGAGCTTCATCGAAGACGTCAGCCTGGCCACCTTCACCGCCTCGGTGCGAGGCGGCCTCAGCGTCCTGACCGCGGCCGACTCGGTTCGAAGGAGGCGGAAGGGATAGGGGGCGGATACCACGGACGCATCGGTAACGGCACGGACTCGGACGACCGATGGCGGCAGATCCCGCCTGGGGAGGGCCTGATCTTGGCAGCATGCGCCACCGACCCTGGCACCACGTCACGATGATCGTCCGCAAGCGCTGGCTGGTGGCGCTGGTGCCGGCCCTGCTGGCCGGGGCCGTGGTGGCGACGCTGGGCACCATCGGCACCTCGGTCAAGGCGCCCGTGGCCAACACCAACGCCACCGGGACGCCCGGCACCACCCAGAGTCCAACCGACCGGCCGACGCCGTCGCCGACGCCGAGCGCCTCGCCGACGCAGACAGCCACCGCGGCTCCGGCGACCGGCACCCCGGTCACCTCCTCGACGGCGGCGTCGCGCTCCAAGCCGGCGGTTCACAGGGCCCTCCCCGCCCTCCCGGCCATCGGCGTCTTCGGTGGTTCGAGCATCGCGCAGATCGCCTTCGGCACCGGCCAGGACGCGTACCTGGGGCACACCAGCAGCTCGGTGTACGTCGAGATCAACGACTACGAGCACGGACGCGTCGGTCAGATCCACGCCGCCAACTCGGCGACCAAGGTGCTGGTGTACGCCGAAGTGCAGACCGAAGGACCGAATTCCTGCCAGTGGGACGCGAATCCGTCGTGGGGTGTCAGCTACTGCTACGCCACCAACAACCACCCCGAGTGGTTCCTGCTCAACAAGAGCGGGCAGCGCGCGCAGTACACCGACAACGGCTACTACATGATGGACCTCGGCTCGCCGACGTACCAGGCAGCGTGGGTGGCCAACGAGATCGCCATGGCGCACCGTGACGGCTTCCAGGGCATCGAGATGGACGACGTCAACCTCTCGCCCGGGCACGGCACCGATGGCACGCTCGCCAAGTACAGCGACTCGCAGTACGAGGCCACGGTACAGGCATTCGTGGCTGTGGTCAGCCCGCAGCTCAAGGCGGCCGGGCTGCTGGTCAGCGCCAACATCGGCAACGCGAATCCCTGGGACACCAACGCGCTCAACGAGTCAGTGCAGATCGCGGCCAGCCTCTCCATCTACAACCACGAGTTCTGGATGCGCTGGCAGCAGGGAACGCCCCTGATGAACGGCGCCGAGTGGGCTGCCTCCATCCACATGGAGGAGACGATCCAGAACACCGGCGCGGCGTTCACCGCGCTGACCTACGGCAGCATCAACGACGTCACCGCGATGCGCTACACACGGGCGAGCTTCCTGCTCGGCTGGAACGGCCGCGCCGGCAGCGCGCTCATCTACCGCCCCGACCCCGACCTTGTGGATCCGTATGCCGCGGACTGGACGACCGACGTCGGCGCGCCTAGCGGCGCCCGCTACGCGGTTGGCATCGGCTGGCGCCGCGACTTCGCGGCGGGGACCGTGGTGATCAACCCGGCCGGGAGCGGTTCGCAGACGTTCGATCTCGGTGGCAACTACCGCATGCCCGACGGCTCGGTGGTGTCCTCGGTGACGCTCGGTCCGACGTCCGCGCTGGTGCTTCCCGCGGCCTGATCGCTCGCCGCTACTGCGCTGCGTCGCCTTTCTGAGCGGTGTTCGCCGGTTCGATGAGCAGCACGTGCGCCTCCCACTCCGCCTTGGGACAGTGCTCGACGCCGCGCGGCACCACGAACAGCTCGCCCTCGGCCAGCTCGACGTCGCGGTCGCGCAGCTGGATGGTGACCCGGCCGCGCAACACGACGAACAGCTCGTCGGTCTCGCCGTGCGTGTGCCACACGAACTCGCCCTGCACCTTGACGACGACCAGCTTGTAGTCGTTGAGCCTGCCGACGACGTGCGGGCTCCACTGCTCGGTGAAGCGGGCGAGCTCCTCGGTGAGGTTGACCTTGGTGTCCACGGGTCCTCCTGAACAGGCGCGACGATCCACTACCGTGACTCTGCGCATGGAGGACGCACGCGCGGCACTCGATCCGGACGACGTGACCGTGGTCGCGGCGACGGCCAACGAGGCGCGGCCGGTGCGCCGGTTGGTGCCGCAGCTGCGCCTGGTGCGAGCGGGCATCGGACTGGCCGACCTGGGTGCGGCGCCGAACACGCAAGTGGCGTTCAGCGTCGGCCTGGCGGGTGGATTCGACCCGGAGCTGGCGCCGGGCACGGTGGTGATCCCGCGCGAGGTGGCTCGCGAGGACGGCGTGATGATGGCGTGCGACGCGGCCTGGAGCGCGGCGCTGCAGTGCGCGTCGATCCGGCTGGACTTCCCGACGGTGACCGAGCCGCTGCTGTGCGCGGCCGCGCTGGTGACGCACGCCGGCCGCGCCACGTGGTTCGCGAAGGGGTTCGCGGCCGTCGACATGGAGACGGCGTTGCTGACCGGGATGGTCCCACGCGTGGCGGCGGTGCGGGTCATCCTCGACACACCGCTGCACGAGATCTCGCCGGCGTGGGTCCACCCGCGCCGCGCCGCCGCCGACCCCCGCAACTGGCGCGAGATGGCGTGGCTGGCGCGCTGGGTGCCGCGCTACACG
>NZ_JAEKNS010000051.1:0-4607 GCF_016464765.1 Candidatus Aeolococcus gillhamiae
CTGCGGCAAGGAGACGTCCTCGGGGTCTTCGGCCTCGAGACGGTCCACCAGCGCGTCCAGAATGGCGTCGCTGACGACCCCGGCCTGACGCTCTCTGAGTGCGGTTGCGGCTGCCATGGCACGACCATGCCATAGAAGGCACGCTCATGTCAAGGTGAGCCGGGACCCCTGTACTCTCGCCCCCGTGGCCGACCCGGCGCAGGGGCGGTACCCCGGGATATGTGACCTGTTATTGCCAACAATGGCTACTACGGTGGCGATGTAGGCCCCGAACACGTCGCGGCGCCGTGGCCGGCTGGATGTGACGGGCCGGGTCCTACTCTCCTGCGGGACGTGAAGCAGTAGAGGAGGTGAGGACCGTGCGGGTCTGCCGCCGGTCCGAGGGAGTGGCAACCTCCTCCGACGCTTGATCCGCTGAGCCCAGCCCGGCCAGAAGTGCGCGCAGCGCATCGGTCCAGACCCTCTCCCCCTGTGATCGCTCGATCTGACCGCATATCTCGCGCATCGCCAGCCCCGTGCACATCGCATCCCAGACCAGCGTGACCTCCCCGACTGTGTGTTCGCCCAATAGGCCGGCTGTCCAGGCCCGTTCGACGCGGAGGACCAGTTGTGAGAGCGCGGCCACCCTGGTCGAGTTGGCGTCGGCGCTCAGATCCGCGCGCGGCAGCTGTGCGGTGAAGAAGAGGCGGAAGAGGTCCGGGTGGTCGAGCGCGAACGCCCTGAAGCCCTTCACAGCACAGGCGACCAGGTCATGACCGGGATCGCTGGTCAGAGGCACGGCTGCGACGCGTTGCATGACCAGTTCGAACGACCGCTGTGCCAACGCCTGAACCAGTCCCTCTTTGGAGCCGAAGAGGGCATAGACGGCGCGCGTCGTGGTGTCGGCACCCACCGCCGCCGCCCGGACACTGACAGCATCGATGCCGCCGTCGGTCACCAGCCGCTCAGCTGCTGTCAGGAGCGCGGCTCGCGTTCGCTCATCGTGCAACCGGGGGCGTCCCATGCTTGACAGTATAACGCCACATCGTTACGATACGGTGCTACGTAACGATGTAACGATAAGGAGGTCGACCATGTTCACGGCTCCGCAACAGGCCTCGACAGCCGGTCGGCGTGGCTAGCGCGGTGTTCGGGGCGGCGAGGCTGAGCGGCAGCCTGAAGGGCCGCCCCGACAACCGCCCACCGCTTGTCCTGCTGCATGGGCTCACCTTCGACCGCCGCATGTGGCAACCCGCCGTAGACGCGCTGCAGCGGCGGGATCCCGGGCGGCAGGTGCTCGCGCTGGACCTGCCGGGTCATGGCGGTTCTCCCGCACAACCAACCTGCGACCTGGAGGATGTGGCAGCGGCCGTTGCCTCAGCGGTCGAAGACGCCGGGCTCGACGTACCGGTCATCGTGGGCCACTCGATGGCCGCAATCGTCGCCACTGTCTTCGCAGCCTCGCACACCGCCCGAGGGGTGGTGAATGTCGATCAAACGCTCGACATTCACGCTTTCGTGCACATGCTTCAGGCAAATCGCGAGGCGGTCATCGGACCTGGCTTTTCGAAGATGTGGCCCGCGCTCCTTTCAAGCATGCGCATTGACCTGCTCTCAGAAGATGCGCAGCGGCTGTTGAGCACCGAGCCACCGCGACAGCACGTCGTGCTTGCGTACTGGCGCCAGGCTCTCGAGCTGCCGGTGACAGAGATACAGTCGCGGATCGACCAAGGGCTGACCACGCTGAAGCAGCGCCGAGTTCCGTACATGGTCATCGCCGGCCACGAGTACGACGCTGGTTACGCGGCGTGGCTGCGAGATCTGCTACCTGATGCAACGCTGACCACGTTTCCGAGCAGCGGCCACTTTCCGCACCTGGCAGATCCGGACCGATTCGCGGATTGTCTCGCCAGCACAGGACAGTGGCAGGCACCGGCGCCGTCAGGCGCGCTTATCGCCAAGTCCGTCGGTGCCACCGAGCCGGCGAGCAGCTGCTGATGCGCGACAGAGCTCATCAGTCCATGCCTGCCTCCCGGCGGTCGCGACGGTGCAAGATGGGCGAGGCATGCCAGACTTCACTCCGTACCAGAATTCACGCGGGAAACTCCCGCCTAACAGGGTGCTGAAAAACCCCTTGTCGGGTTAAACAGAAATGTGAGAGTCTTGTGGGGACACGTCCCAGCAGGAGATTTCACATGCGTGGCAGCACACTGCAGCAGGGAGAGATCCTCTCCACCCTAACGCCCGACCAACTGGTCCCCGCCGATCATCCGATCCGCCGCATTCGAACGATCGTCGACAGCGCGCTCGCGGAGCTGCACGCCGAGTTCAACACCATGTACTCGCGGGTGGGGCGGCCGAGCATCGCTCCCGAGCAGCTGCTCAAGTCGTGCCTGCTGATTGCGCTCTACTCGGTGCGCAGCGAGCGGCAGTTCTGCGAGCGGCTGCAGTACGACATGCTCTTCAAGTGGTTCTTGAACATGAACATCGGCGACGCCGCCTTCGACGCCACCACCTTCAGCAAGAACCGCGACCGGCTGCTGGAGCACGAGGTGGCCCATCGCTTCTTCGAGGCGGTGCGTGGCGAGGCGGAGCGCCGGCGGCTGCTCTCCGACGAGCACTTCACCCTGGACGGCACCCTGCTGGAGGCGTGGGCCTCGGTGAAGAGTGTTCGGCCCACGGACGATGACGACGATATAACGCCGCAGGGGCGCAACGTGGCGGTGGACTTCCACGGCGAACATCGACGCAACGACACCCACGCCTCGACGACGGATCCGGAAGCGCGCCTGGCGAAGAAGAGCCACGGAACGGCGGCCAAGCCGAGCTATGCGGGCCACCTGCTGATGGAGAACCGCAACGGGTTGGTGGTGGGCGCAGCCTTGACCACAGCCACCGGCTTCGCCGAGCGGGAGGCGGGACTGCGGCTCTTGCACCAGCGCCGGAGCGAGCGCCGGCCAGAGGGGCGGTGGACGGTTGCGGGCGACAAGGGATATGACACCAAGGACTTCGTCGCCGGTTGCCGGGCGATGACAGTGACTCCGCACGTGACCCAGAACACCAGCAATCGGCGCAGCCCTCTCTGCCAATAATCCCTGAGACACCTCATCTCCCTTTATTACTGAGCATGAGGGCGGACCAGGGAGCACAGGATGACCACGGAGATCGAGCCGACGCGGTCGGCTTTGGGAGACGAGACGCCGCCTGACCCGGAGGTCGTGGAGCACGCGCGACGACGCACGTTCACGGCCGAGTACCGGATGCGGATCGTGCGCGAAGCCGATGCGTGCCGGGAGAAGGGGCAGATCGGCGCGCTGCTGCGGCGTGAGGGCTTGTACTCCTCACACCTGACCGACTGGCGCAAGCAGCGAGACCAGGGTGGCCTGGCTGCGCTGAGCCGGAGCCGCGGGCGGAAGCCAAAGTATTCGGCAGCCGAACGCGAAGCCGCTCAGCTGCGCCGCGAGAACGACAAGCTGAAGAAGGATCTGTCTACCGCGCGAATGGTGATCAACGTGCAAAAAAACGTCTCAGCGCTCTTGGGGATCGCCCTCGAGAGCGCGGAGCCGAGGAACGATCGATGATCGATGCATCGGTGAGCAGCTTGACGCCGGCGGTGGGTACGGCGGCGGCCTGCCGCGTCTTGGGTGTCAACCGCACCACCGTGTACCGGTGGCGCGCGCCGCGGCCAGAGGATGACGCGCGCGGGGAACGAGCGCCGTCACCACGTGCGCTGTCGACGCAGGAACGAGCGACGGTCCTGGAGGTGTTGCACTCCGAGCGCTTCGTCAATGATTCTCCGGCGCAGGTCTACGCGACCCTCCTCGACGAGGGGACGTACCTGGCATCGCAGCGCACCATGTACCGCGTCCTCGCTGCCAACGGTGAAGTTCGCGAGCGCCGCGACCAGCTGCGCCGCCCGAACTACACCAGGCCCGAGTTGCTGGCCACCACGCCGAACGAGTTGTGGAGCTGGGACATCACCAGGCTGCTGGGCCCGCAGAAGTGGACGTACTACTACTTGTACGTGATGCTCGATGTCTTCAGCCGCTACGTCGTGGGATGGATGCTCGCCCACCGCGAGACGGCGGTGCTGGCCGAGCGGTTCATCGCCGACACGTGCGCCAAGCAGAAGATCGTGCGCGACACGCTCACCATCCACGCCGACCGCGGGTCCTCGATGACCTCCAAGCCGGTGGCGCTGCTGATGGCGGACCTCGGCGTGACCAAGAGTCACTCGCGCCCGCATGTCTCCAACGACAACCCGTTCTCCGAGTCGCAGTTCAAGACGATGAAGTACCGACCGGACTTTCCCGACCGCTTCGGCTGCATCGAAGACGGCCGCGGATTCTGCCACCCGTTCTTCGACTGGTACAACACCGAGCATCGCCACTCCGGGCTCGGGCTGCACACTCCGGCGTCCGTGCACTACGGCCTGGCCGCCGGGATCCGCGAGCAGCGCGCCACCGTTCTTGCTGCCGCCTATGCTGACCATCCAGAACGCTTCATTCGCGCCATGCCGCGACCTCCAGCGCTGCCGACAGCCGTGTGGATCAACCCGCCCGCACCGGTGGTGACGATGGTTCAGTAATTCCCGACGCGAGGTGTCTCAGGGGGCTTGACAACTTCCG